>NZ_PCYT01000018.1:0-34843 GCF_002553735.1 Lactobacillus sp. UMNPBX17 | reverse complement strand
GTATAAGCTTTTAATAATAGCAGTGAATTATTTTTATAAGATAAAGTTTAAAATAATTCATTGGTTTATCAATGATTTCATGTTGTTTAAAAGTATATATTTTAAATGATTATGACTAAAATAGTTTCACTACTTAGCTCTTTCCGCATTTAATTCTGCCATCTTAATCATGACATCGACCGCTTTATACATTGATTCAAGCACAGTATATTCGTAGCGGCCATGCATGTTTTCTTCACCGGCAAAAATATTAGGACATGGCAAACCCATGTAAGTTAATTGAGAGCCGTCTGTACCACCACGAACTGGATCTTCATTAACTTCTAAGCCTTCTGCCTTGTATGCATCCCTAGCTAAATCAACGATATTCATGTGCTTCTTTAATTCATCAGCCATGTTGTAGTATTGATCCCACATCTTTAACTTGATTCGTTCAGTACCAAATTCAGCATTCATCTTGTCAACGATTGATTTAACTAAATGCTTACGTTCTTCAAGGCCATCACGTTCAAAGTCACGAATAATATAATCAAGATGAGCATTATCAACGGTTCCATCAAAATTCATCAAGTGGAAGAAGCCTTCACGACCATCAGTGTGCTCTGGACGATCATGTTCTGGCAATTGATTATGGAAATCAATACCTACTTGAATTGCATTAATCATTTGACCTTTAGCAACAGCTGGGTGAACATTCACACCTTGAATATCAAGGCTAAATTGTGCTGCTGAGAAAGTTCCCCAGTCAAGCTTACCAGGTGCTTCACCATCAACAGTAAAGGCAAAATCGGCTCCGAAATCTTTTACGTCAAAATGTTCTGCACCGGTACCAATTTCTTCATCAGGAGTAAATGCCAAACGAATTTTACCGTGCTTAACTTCTGGATGATTCATTAAGTATTCCGCAAAAGTCATTAATTCAGAAACACCACACTTGTCGTCCCCACCAAGCAAGGTATCGCCTGAGGCAGTAATAATAGTTTGACCCTTGTAATTCTTCAAGTGTGGGAAGACCTTGGGATCAAGATAAAAATCTGAGTCACCTAATTGAATCTTGCTTTTACCATCATAATTTTCATGAATTTGTGGCTTAACATTTTCTGAATTAAAGTCAGCTGTATCACTATGTGCTAAAAAGCCCATTACCGGAACATCATAGTCAACGTTTGAAGGAATTTCAGCAATTACACTACCTGCTTTTTGGTTGTAATGAATGTCACTTAAACCTAAGTCTTCAAGATCCTTCATAATGACGTTCTTTTGGAAGTTTTCTTCTCTTTCAGTTGAAGGAAAACGGTCAGAATGTTCATCTGAACGTGAATTTACTTTTACATACTTTAAAAATCTTGCCAATAAGTTTGGGTATTCCATTTACTCTGTCCTCTTTCTACCTAAAATAAATCTTGAAATGGATTGGTTGAAACTTCCGAAAATTCAACACCAACATTCCAATTATTTTCTTCGTTCCATTTCTTGAGACGATCATATACCTTATATTTAAACAATTTTTCAGTATAATGACCAGGGTCAACAACTGTTAAGCCTGATGAAATCATATCATGACCTACGTGATAGTAAACGTCACCAGTAATAAAGGCATCTAGATTATCATCTAAAGCGCTAGTCCAATATTTACCACCATCACCGCAAATAAAACCAACAGTAGAAATTTGTTTTTCATTATCTGCAGTAATCAGTCTAGCCATCTTAATGTTCATTTTATCTTTAACATAATAGGCAAAATCATAAGCTGACATTGTTTTAGGCAACTTACCTTTACGTCCCATTGCAATGCCATCATCATCTAAACAAAATGGCTCTACATCTTTTAATCCTAATTCTTCAGCCTGCCAATCGGCAGAACCATTTTGAGCTTTATCAGAATTGGTATGAATTGAATAAACAGTAATTCCATTTTTGATAATCTCGCCATACATTGCATTTTGCGCATTGGCAAAGTTCAAATTGCGAGCTGGTCTAAACATTACTGGGTGATGACTAACAATAAAATTAATGCCTTTTTTGACAGCTTCTTCAACTACTTGCGGACGTACATCTAAAGTAGTCATTACTTTAGTAACATCAGCATCCATTGAACCAATTTGCATGCCAACAGGATCGCCCTTAGAAGCAATGTCTTCTGGGAAATCTTGTCTCAAGCGTTCTACTATATCTTTAACTTTAGTCATCGCTTAATTCCTCCTTAATCAGTTGAATATTATGTTCAACTTCATTAATACGGTCTTCATCTTTCTTGCGTGCTTTATTCAAATTTTGCAGCAATTTTTCATAATATTGCAATTGCCCTTGCCACTTTTGATAAAAGACTGGATTTTTTTCACGCATGATAAATGGGCCAAAGAAAATCTCTTTTTCAGTTAAATCATGCTTGTCTGAAGTTAATCTTGCCTTAATTAATTCATAAGTGTGGCCTGCTTCCGCAATTAACTTTTCAGCTACAATTTGATAATTATGCATCATTAACCAATTACGTACGCCTGCTTCACCGATATTAGGCTCAAGCACTAAATTCTTAAATTGAAAATCTTTACTCCAAGCTGTATCCAAGATATCTACCATTAATTTACCGCCCATACCAGCAATAACAACAGTATCTACTTGATCTTGATGAGTAATAGTCTCCAAGCCATTGCCTAAACGCGTTTCAATTTGGTTACTTAAACCTGCCTCTGCAATATCACTTTTAGCATTTTCAAGCGGACCTTCAGCTACATCACTTGCAATGGCAAATTTTATTTTTCCTGATTTAACTAATTCAATTGGCAAATAAGCATGGTCGGTTCCAATGTCTGCAACTTTGCTGTCAGGATCAACCATTTTTGCCAGCGTATTTAATCTTAAGTTCATTTAATCCTCCATAAAGAGTATGTTTAATCAAATTTTAGCATATTTAGTAATTGTTTTTAGTCATGTTTTGCTATAATCGTACAGAGAAAGTGGGTTTTTGCATTGAAAAGAACTGAAACAGTAACTTTAACTAACATGTGTATGATCAAAAACAAAAATAAGATTTTGGTTTTAGATCGTAACGATCCAGTTTGGCCAGGTCTTACCTTTCCTGGTGGTCATATCGAACCACATGAGTCTTTTTGTGATTCAGTTATTCGAGAAATTAAAGAAGAGACAGGACTAACAATTTCTCATCCACGACTTGTTGGAGTAAAACAGTTTTATGATCACAATCATGAGCGTTATTTAGTTTTCTTCTATACTGCCGATAAATTTACGGGGACAGTCAAGGCATCAGATGAAGGAACTTTAACCTGGATGACTAAAGAAGAGCTGCAGCAACATAAACTAGCTTATAATTTTGATCATGATTTACCAGTGTTCTTTGATCCCAATGTTAGTGAACATATGCTTGATGGAAAACGAGATGAACTTTTTTAGATGAAAAAAACAGAAAGCAAAGTATCGCTTTTTATTGCATTAATTGCAATTATTATTTTTGCTTCGGTACCGCTTTGGCACTTTGATTTAAATGCCAATAGACCTCAGACTCAAGTCGTAAAAAAGAAAAAGCCTAAAAAGAAGAAAAAAGTAGTTCATAAGGTTACCTGGGGTTATCCTTTTAAACGCCTTTACGAAAAGAAAATAAAATTTAAATCAGGCCAAAAATTCGGTGAAACTGACATAATTAGACGTTACTACCCTACTAAGAGTTACTTCCACGATGGTTACGACTTCGGCTTCAGCGAAGTAGGACACTCCACTGTTTATGCTGTGCATGCTGGGACAGTTCATAAAGTTAAGTATGCTCCAGGCCTTGGCTTATATGTTTGGGTGATTTCTGATGATGGCTATGTAGAAATCTATCAAGAAGGTTTTCTCAGCATCACAGATATTTACGTAAAGAAGGGCCAAAAGATTAAGTTAGGCCAAAAGATCGGTCGCTTAACCGGTTCTCACATCCACTTAGGAATAACTAAGACAGACAAGAAATACATTGATAAACATGGTGTACCATGTCGCTACTATTGGAAAGACAATGGTACTTGGCTCAACCCAATGAAGATCATTGAAGATGATATCGCTAAAGGAAAAGTCAGCAAACAATAAAGCAAATCAAAAAAAGACGTTAAGCAAATGCTTAACGTCTTTTTTATAGATCTAGATAATTAATCCATAAAGTCACGCAATTGATTTGAACGACTTGGGTGACGAAGCTTTCTTAAAGCCTTAGCTTCAATCTGACGAATACGTTCACGAGTTACGCCAAATACCTTACCTACTTCTTCCAAAGTACGAGTACGGCCATCATCAAGACCAAAACGCAAACGTAAAACATTTTCTTCACGGTCAGTCAAAGTTTCAAGTACTTGTTCAAGTTGTTCCTTAAGCATCTCATAAGAAGCATGTTGTTCTGGACTAGTTGCATCCTTATCCTCAATGAAGTCACCTAAGTGTGAATCATCCTCTTCACCAATAGGAGTTTCAAGAGAAACTGGCTCTTGTGCAATTTTAAGAATATCACGAACCTTATTGGTTGACATATTCATTTCAGCACCAATTTCTTCTGGAGTTGGTTCACGACCTAAGTCTTGTAACAATTGACGTTGAATTCTAATCAACTTGTTGATCGTTTCAACCATGTGGACAGGAATTCTGATTGTACGAGCCTGATCTGCAATAGCACGAGTAATAGCTTGTCTAATCCACCAAGTAGCATAAGTAGAGAACTTAAATCCAAGACGATAATCAAACTTATCTACGGCTTTCATTAGCCCCATGTTACCTTCTTGAATCAAATCAAGAAATGACATTCCACGTCCCACATAACGCTTAGCAATAGAAACTACCAAACGAAGGTTAGCTTCAGCCAATTCTTGCTTTGCTTCTTCGTCCCCTTCTTCAATTCTTTTGGCAAGTGCAATTTCTTGATCAGCAGTAAGAAGAGGTACACGTCCAATTTCTTTCAGGTACATCCGCACTGGATCGTTCATTCGAACGCTGGATGGTGCAGACATATCTTTTAATTCAGCCTTTTCAACATCTTTTTGTTTCTTTAAGGCTAGTCGTGATGGATCCCCATTCTCATCTACAATACTAATACCGTTATCTTCAAACTCTTGTACTAGTTGATCGACAGCCTTACCCTGCAAATTATATGGCTTAATCAGACGAGCAGTGAAATCTTTTTCTGTGATTATCTTGTCTTTTTTAACGTCCTTAACGACTTTCTTAACCATCTTGTCTAAAGATAGTTTTTGTGTAGTTTCTTTTTCTGCCACTAAAAAGCCTCCTTAATTAACCTAAGATTCTCTTCAACTCAATAATTTTTTGAGTAACTTCTATTGTTTTTTGAACATCTTCTCTGCGCTTAGCATCCTGCAATTGATTTTGAAGCTCATTCAGCTGGGAATAAATGCTGCGCTTTTGAAGTGCAAACACGTGCTCATTAATTTCTTGAATTGTAAAATCCTTCGGCATATGTGCTAGTTCAGCATCTACTATTATACCTTGAAGTTGCTCAGGAATAAAATCTAAAAAACTATCAATTTGTGGATTCTCATGCGTTGCAGCAAATTTTAGCCATAACTGGGATAAAGTTTCATAATCTTGATCAGGAAAATGAAACTTGCCTTCCTGTAAATACTGTTGAGCATTTGCCGAATGAATAAATAAATAAAGCAAACGTGACTGACTGGGATGCTTTTGCACTTCTGTTTGCTGAATCGGCAATGTGTCTACACTCGTAGCAGGATCACCAAGATTTAAATCATTTGGTTGTTGAGCATAATAATCACGATTACGAGTTCGAGTATGACTGCGAGCACGATTATTTTTCCGCCGCTCACGAGCTAAGTTAGCTTTTAAAGAATTAAGCGATACACCAGCTGATCTAGATAATTTTTCCAGATACATATCTTGTTCAACTGGGTTTTTAACCTGACTAATTTCTTTAACTGCTTCATTTAAATATGTAATTTTTTCGCGATCATTATCTAAATTGTATTTCTGAGCTAATCTCTTAAGAAAGAAATCTGTAGGAGTTAAAGCACCCTTTATTTCTCCTCGATACTTCTCAGCGCCATATTTTCTTACATATTCATCTGGATCAAGCTTCTCTGGCAGGACAACAATTCCTAAATTAAAATTGCCGTCTTTACTAAACATTCGTGCTGCACGTTCTTCAGCGTGAACCCCCGGATCATCACCATCATAATTGACAATAATATTTGGAGTTACACGACGCAACATGTAAACTTGATCATCAGTCAAACTAGTCCCCATTGAAGCAACACCGGATTTGATTCCAGCTTTATAAGCAGCAATTACATCCATATACCCTTCATATAGAACTAGATGATCTTCACTACGAGCCGCTTTTTTGGCTTCCGCAAAATGAAATAAAACTTTAGACTTAGTAAAAACTTCAGTCTCTGGACTATTCATATACTTAGCTTCAGTTTTATCATTTGAAATTCGACGTCCAGAAAATCCAATGGAACGACCATTTTCATCTTCTAAAGGAAACATAAGGCGATCGCGGAAACGATCAAATAATCGACCGTCCTGAGTTTGTACAAATAAACCACTTTGCGCTAATTCGTCATCCTTATACCCCTTACCTCTCAGATAAGTTATTAAAACATTATCTTCTTTAGGAGCATAGCCTATTTTAAAATGCTCAAGTGTATCAGAATCTAATTGACGTTTTTTTGCATATTGCATCCCCCGCTCACCAGCTTTGGTAGTTAACAACACACGATGATAAAAGTCTACCGCGTCCTTATTAATACGCATAATGGGACTTAATTTTGTTCCACCATTTGCATTATAATCAGCTGGCATTGCAATGTGAGCAAATTCAGCAACTCGTTGAACACTTTCAGGAAAAGTTAGATTGTCTTTATACATTAAAAACTTAAAGACATTGCCACCCTTACCGCAACCAAAACATTTAAAAAACTGTTTTTCCTCGTTCACCGTAAAAGATGGTGTTTTTTCCTGATGAAAAGGGCAAAGACCGATATAGTCTTTGCCTTTCTTTTCAAGTGAGACGTATTGGCTGATTACATCCACGATATTAACGTTACTGCGAACTTCCGCAATAAAATCTTCAGGAATTCGTCCAGCCATATGAAACACCTTTTCTATCTAATTATTTAATAACCAACTTACTCAAATCGCCTAAACGATCAGCTAATTCACTAATAGCAAACAATTGAGCTAAACGATTATTCTTAACTTTTTCATCTTTATCCATAATCATATTAGCTTCGAAGTATTGATCAATTACTGGTTGTAAATGAACAAATCCTTGGTACAAATCAGCTAAGCTGTCAATATTTTGTAAGTTTTGAACACCAGCATAAAGTTCTTTTTCACTATTATCAACAAATAAGCTTTCATCAACAGCAACCTTGCCAGTGAACTTAGCCTTCTTCAAAATGTTGTTAATTCTAGTCAAACTTTCTACCACTGGCTTAAATTCTTCATCATCATGGTGAAGTTGCAATACATTAGCAGCAGCTAAAATTTGACTTGGATCTTGTTGACTTGAAGCAAGAACAGCATCAACAATATCATACTTAAATTTATTCTTTTGTAAGTATTGCTTTACACGATCACGAATAAAGTCGGCTATTTCTTGTTCAGCATCGCCCTTAGGAAGCTTAGCTGGAGTTACACCACCAAGCATGTTAATGATTTCTGGTAATACTTCATTAAATGGAAGTGACCATTTTTCATTAAGCAAAATTCTAACAATACCATAAGCATAACGACGAAGTGCATATGGGTCATTAGATGATGTAGGAATCATACCTGCACCAAAGAAGGTAATGATAGTATCAATCTTATCTGCAACTGATAATAATGAACCTACTGTAGTTTCTGGAAGTGGACCTTCTGCTGTAGCTGGCATGTAGTGTTCTTTAATAGCAACTGAAACTTCTTCATCTTCGCCAGCAAGACGAGCATAATGCATCCCCATTACACCTTGAAGTTCTGCAAATTCACCTACCATTTGAGTTACTAAGTCAAACTTGTAAAGTTCACTTGCACGATCAAAATCAGTAACTACATTTTCAGGTAAATTCCAACGCTTTGCAAGGTAATCACCAATCATGCGAACACGTTGCATCTTTTCAGCCATTGAACCAATCTTATCGTGGAATGAAACATTCTTAAGACGATCAACAAAGTGGCTGAGTGGATACTTACGGTCTTCATCATAGAAGAATTGAGCATCGTCTAGACGAGCAACCAATACCTTCTCGTTACCAGAAATAACGTTGTCAAGGTAATCCTTGTTACCGTTACGAACAGCGATAAAGTGGTTAATTAACTTGCCATTTTCATCGTAAACTTCGAAGTATCTTTGGTTATCCTTCATTGAAGTAATTAAAACTTCATCAGGAATGTTTAAGTACTTTTCATCGAATGAACCAGCAAAAACAGTTGGATATTCAACAAGGTAAGTAACTTCTTCAAGTAAATCTTTATCTGGTTTAATTTGCCAATGATTCTTCTTAACCAATTCGTTCATTTGGTTAACAATCATGTCTTTACGTTCTTCTGCATTAGCGATTACGTATTGATCCTTCAATGCGTCTTCATAGTCGTCAGCATTAGCTAAGACAACAGAATCACCTAAGAAGCGGTGGCCTTGAGTCTTACGACCTGCAGTAATATCCAAAATCTTAACAGGAATTACATCGCTACCAAATAATGATACAAGCCAGTGAATTGGACGAACAAATTCAAAATCATTTGAATCCCAACGCATCTTAGTTGGGAAAGTCATTGCCTTAATAATATCGCTCATGCCAAGCAAGATATCGCTAGCTTTTTTACCTTCTTTTTGTACGTGAACGTAAGCATATTCAGTACCCTTAAGTTCTTCGAAGTAAATATCATCAGTAGTCATACCTTGACCGCGAGCAAAACCTTGTGCAGCCTTGGTCCAATTACCGTCAGCATCTTGGGCAATCTTCTTTGCAGGACCTTTTTTAATTTCATCGATATCATCTTGCTTTTCAGCTAAGTCTTCTACCAAAAGAGTTAAACGACGTGGAGTTGAAAAAGTCTTGATATCTTTGAATTTTAAGCCATTTTCTTTTAAAAACTTTCTTGTTCTGTCAGCTAATTGCTTAACGCTGCGTGGAACAACGTGAGCTGGCATTTCTTCAGTACCAATTTCAAATAAATAATCTTTAGCCATTTTCTACCCCCGCTTTCTTATCTTCTGCACTCTTAAGTAATGGGAAGCCGCGCTTTTCACGTTCTTCGACAAACTTAACAGCAACTTCGTGAGCCAAGTTTCTAATTCTTGATAAGTAACCAGCACGTTCAGTTACTGAAACAGCGCCACGAGCATCAAGCAAGTTGAAAGTATGTGAACACTTCAAGATATAGTCGTATGCTGGGTGTACAAGATTTTGACTAAGTAAACGCTTAGCAGTTGATTCATAAATATCGAAGAATTTAAGAAGTTGTTCTTGATCTGATTCTTCAAAAGCATACTTAGAATGTTCATATTCGGGTTGCTTAAAGATATCACGGTAAAGTACGCTGTCGCCCCATTCAAGGTCAAAGACATTGTTAACGTCTTGAATGTATGATGCAAGTCTTTCAACACCATAAGTAATTTCACTCATAGTTGGCTTAACATCTAATTCACCAACAACTTGGAAGTAAGTAAATTGGCTAACTTCCATACCATCAAGCCATACTTCCCAACCAACACCGGCACAACCCATTGATGGATTAGCCCAGTTGTCTTCTACGAAACGAATATCGTGTTCCAAAGGATCGATACCTAAAACCTTCAAACTGTCTAAGTAATATTGTTGAATATCCTTAGGAGCTGGCTTAATAACAACTTGGAATTGGTGGTGTTGGAATAACCGGTTAGGGTTTTCACCATAACGACCATCTGCAGGTCTTCTAGAAGGCTCTACATAACAAGCTGCCCATGGTTCTGGACCAACTGCACGAAGAAAAGTGTAAGGACTCATAGTACCTGCACCCTTTTCAACGTCATATGAAGGCATAATCATACAACCTTTGGAGGACCAGAATTGTTCCAGCTTAAAGATCATATTTTGAATGTTTAATTTCTTATCTGCCATTTTCCTTAATTCTCCTCCTGCGCTAGGCCATAAAAAAAGCCTATGCAAAATTTTGCATAGGGACGAAATATTATCGCGGTTCCACCCTAATTCAGGAAGTATTCTTCCTGCACTTAATTGAATATGACTAGAGGTGCCTTTTCCTAATGTGCCCTTCCACCTATCGACACTCGCTAAATTAGTACTTTTTTAAATCCTCATCATCGTCAAATACGTGTTTATTTTAACACATGAATTAGGTTAAAACCAGACTTTAAAACAGCTTTATTTCATCTAAAAATTTTTTAGTTTTCAGATTTAAATCGATTGTTTCTCTATAGATACGATCAATTGCTTTACGAGTTGCTTTTTTAGTCTCAGCATTTAATTCAATATTGCCCAACCGATTAATAGGTAAAAGTCCGATTGTGCGCAATACTGCAGTCTGCTTAGGCATTAAATGCAGCCGACTATTTACTACTGCAAAATGATCACTGCAAATAATTCCGCCTAATTTAATCGAATAATCAAATGTACCTTTTTCCTTGCCACAAATAACGCAATGACGCAATTCGGGCTCAACTCCAAAAGCACTTAACATTTTCATCTGTACGATTTGCGTAATCATTTCATTATCTACACCAGCATCAATCTTCTTCAGGGCAAAAACCGCTAAGTCATAATATTTACCAAGAGGTTGATATTCGACAAAAGCGTGATCAATTAAGTCAAAAATAAAAGAAGTGTAAGCATTCTTCGTCAAGTCACGGTACAAATCGTCAAACTGCTTCACTTCTTTATATGTACGCAGATTGCTTAAACCATGACCGTTTGTATAAATGACATATGTACCCATTGAGAAATTCAATGTCGCTGCACTCAATTGTGATTTTGGTCTCAATGCCCCTTTCACAATCAATGTAATAATGCCATCTTCTTTAGTCATGATCTTAGCTAATAAGTCTGCTTCTTTATATTTTTGCCTTTTAAAAATGATGCCCTGAACTTCTTTCAGTTCACGTGCCATCAACTAAGCTCCTTCTTGTCGTAGCCAATAAGTTTCAAAAAGCTTGGATCTGAACGCCAATTGTGTTGAACTTTAACCCAAAGGCGTAGATTTACTTTTTCACCAAGTAAATGCTCTATTTCTTTACGTGAATTAATACCGATCTGTTTGAGCATTTTACCACCTTTACCGATAATAATGCCTTTTTGACCATCTTTCTCCACATAAATAGTAGCTTCTATTAGTAACTTGCCATTTTGATGCTTATTCATTTGATCAACTGCAACTGCGGTAGCATGTGGCACTTCTTGGGAAGTTAGTCGCAGAATTTGTTCACGAATAAGTTCGGCTACCACAAAATATTCTGGGCGATCTGTGATCTGGTCAGCACCATAATATTGTGGGCCCTCTGGTAAATACTTATTAATTGTATTAAGTAAATCTTCAATACCAATACCCTGAGTAGCAGAAATTGGTAGTATTTCTTTAAAACCCTCAAGTTTATGATATGAATCCATAATTGGCAAAAGTTTATTAGGATGAATTTGATCAACCTTGTTAATTACCAAAAATACTGGTACCTTAACTTCTTTTAACAAGTTAGCAATATATTGATCACCTTTACCAATTTCCTCAGGTTCAACCATGAATAAGACTAAATCAACGTCATTTAAACTAGATAAACTAGCCTTATCCATATAATCGTCAAGTTTTGAATGAGGTTTAAAGATACCTGGCGTGTCAACAAATACAACTTGCATTTTATTTGAAGTATAAATACCTGAGATACGATTACGCGTTGTTTGTGGCTTACTTGATGTGATTGCTACTTTTTGACCTACTAAATAGTTCATTAAAGTTGATTTACCTACATTTGGTCGACCAACTAAAGCAACAAAGCCAGATTTAAATTGTTTTTCTTCCATCTATTTACCTCTGCCTTCATCTAATTGATCAGGATATAATGGCAACCCATATTCTTCCAATACCTTTCCTTGAATGCCAAACATTTCTTTGGCTTCATCAGGTTTGATATGATCATAGCCATTTAAATGTAAGAATCCATGAACTACTGTATAGCCAAATTCTCGATCAAATCCTGTACCATATTCCTTACTATGACGCTTTATCACGCTAGGACACATAAACAAGTCCCCAATATCTTCTTGAAAATCTGGATCATCTTCAAAAGCTGATAAATCAATTGCATCCTCACCATCTTCTATTGCAAAAGAAATAACATCAGTTGGACGATCTTTATCGCGATATTTCAAATTAATCTCATGACTACGGTCTTCATCGACAAAGTTAATACTCATTTCTAAGTTATTATCTTTGCCAATTTTCTTTTTAGCTAAAAGCAATAACTTCATAATCCAGTCTTGCCAGTCGCGATTCTTATCGTCTAAAAATCCGACTTCATCATGATAAGTAACATCAATTGGATCCATTTTTAATTTTTAATGTCCTCTTTTTCATAAGCAGTAATAATTTTGGCAACTACAGGA
Organism: Lactobacillus sp. UMNPBX17; assembly: GCF_002553735.1. Classification (NCBI taxonomy): domain Bacteria; kingdom Bacillati; phylum Bacillota; class Bacilli; order Lactobacillales; family Lactobacillaceae; genus Lactobacillus; species Lactobacillus sp. UMNPBX17. The sequence goes on along the minus strand of NZ_PCYT01000018.1, from coordinate 22,250 downwards.
TGTCGAACGACATCATTTGCAGAGAAGTTGATGAACTTAATTTGGTCGATATTCTTTAAAATATGCTTAGCATCGATCAAACCGCTATGCTGTCGTCCCGGCAAATCGACTTGAGTCATATCTCCATTTACGACCATCTTAGAGTTGAATCCAAGACGTGTTAAGAACATCTTCATCTGTGCATCTGTAGTATTTTGGGCTTCATCAAGAATTACAAAGGCATCATCAAGAGTACGTCCACGCATGTAAGCAAGTGGGGCAACCTCAATTACACCACGTTCCATCAAGCGGTCAGTCGTATTAGTACCAAGAATAGCGTACAAAGAATCGTAAATTGGTCTTAAGTAAGGATCAACTTTTTCTTTTAGATCTCCTGGCAAAAAGCCTAATGACTCGCCAGCTTCTACAGCTGGTCTAGTCAAAATTATGCGGGAAACTTCACCCTTTTTAAAGGCAGCGATTGCACAGACAACAGCCAAAAAAGTTTTACCTGTTCCGGCTGGTCCTATTCCAAAAACAACATCAGATTTATCAATGGCTTCAACATAACGCTTTTGACCCATATTTTTGACTCTAATTGGTCTACCTTTAGCATCCCGAATTAAAACCTTTTTATACAGATCTGCAAAGTACTCAGTTGTACCCTTATCCGCCATCTTCATCGCACTCACAGTGTCGGGCGCACCAACGTTAACGCCGGTATTCACAACATTGTCTAACGCTTTTAAAACAGCAATAGCCTTTTTAATATTTGCCTCATCATCTCCAACAATTACAATCTCATTGCCAGTATCCGAAATAGACAAATCATAACCCTCTGAAAGAAGCTTTAGATTTCCATCATTAACTCCAACTAATTTTTGAATGTCTTCTACCTTTTGAGGTATAAAAGTTGTTTGAGCCAAAAAGACCCGCTCCTTCTTGTTACTACTAATTCAGCTGATCACGAACTGTTTGTGAAGCAGCCTTGCCATCGGCACGTCCTTTAATTTTTGGCATCAATGCTTTCATTACTTTACCAAAATCAGACTTACCTTTGGCACCAACTTCATCAATCGTTTCCTTAACAGCAGATTCAAGTTCTTCCTTGCTCATTTGTTTAGGCATATACTTTTCCACTACAGCTAATTCCTTCTTAGTTTCTTCAACTAATTCAGTACGTTTAGCTTTAGTAAATTCCTCGATTGATTCTTCTCTTTGCTTTTTCTCACGATTAAGAACCGTTAATTCTTCATCTGGAGTTAAATCATGTCCCAACTTGATTTTTTCATTCATCAAAGCAGATTTAATCATCCGGACAGTATTAAGCGTAGTCTTATCATGATTTTTCATGGCTGTTTTCATATCAGTCATGATCTTATCTGACAAACTCAATATGCATCCTTCTTTCTATTAAAAACCCAATAGTATTATAACAAACTATACGCATAACTAAAATGAAAGTATAAAAAAACTCACCCATTCCCGGGTGAGCTTTCAGTATATTAATAATGTCTACGCTTGCGTGCAGCTTCAGACTTTAACTTTCTACGAACACTTGGTTTTTCGTAGAATTCGCGTTTGCGGTATTCTTGTAAGGTACCACTTCTTGAAACGGAACGCTTGAAACGACGAAGAGCATCATCAATAGACTCGTTTTCGTGAACGATTGTCTTAGCCATGTGTGATCCCTCCTTCCATTTCTTGGCGTTACGCCATACATTTACTTAAATTATACCAAACTAATCTTTAGGGTCAATACAATTCAAAAACTTTTTGATAAATTTTTAAGTTAAATAAACCGACTACTTTACCTTAATAAAAGAGCTGAGTTTTTATTGTTAATCCGCTTTCATTAATAGTATAATTATTTTCAGAAAGATATTTAATAATACACGAGGAGCTTAATATGGTAGAAACAAAAGACCAAAATGAATTAAACATTATTATTATTTCTGATGCGGCTGGTGACACTGCTTTTAGTAACGCCACAGCTGCAGCTGCAGAATTTCCTAACTGCAATATCAACTATCGTCGTTACCCCTTTATCACTAACCAAAAGAAGTTGGACGAAGTTTTAACAGAAATTGAAAAATATCCAAACTTGGTAATTATCTATAGTTTGGTTAAAGATGAAATGCAAATGCCAGTTATCAAATTTGCCCGTGAGCATAATGTTGAATGTGTTGACATCTTTTCACCTGTAGTTGAAGCAATTCAACAAACTACTCATATGACACCAGATCAAAAAATTGGTGCACAGCATAGCTTAAATCAAAAGTACTTTGATAGAATTTCTGCAATGGAATTCGCTGTAATGTATGATGATGGTAAAGATCCGAAAGGTTTCTTGGAAGCTGACGTTGTTTTACTTGGGGTATCAAGAACTTCTAAGACTCCACTATCTTTGTTCTTGGCCAATAAGAACTTAAAGGTAGCTAATTTACCACTTGTTCCTGAAACTCACATTCCAAAAGAAATCTATGAAATTGATCCTAAGAAAATTATTGGCTTGACTAACGATCCATCTGTATTGAACGAAATCAGACGTCAAAGAATGATCGCTTATGGTTTGAATCCTGATACTACTTATTCTAATATGGATTCAATCAACAAGGAGCTTGAATCAGCACAAGCACTTTATAAAAAATTAGGTTGCTATGTAATTAATGTTGCTCACCGCTCCATTGAAGAAACTGCCGCACTTATTTTGGAGCACTTGGGCATTGATGATTACGCTAAGTAATAATAGATACTTTCAATAGGCATAATTAAAACGGTACTAGCCATTAAGGTTAGCACCGTTTTTTCACTTTGTAATGATTATTTTATCTTATAATTATCATTTTTAATTAGCTTTTTCAATAATTCCATTGTGGCCACAGCATCATCTAACGAATTATGTGGATTTGAATTTTTAATATTGTAATTTTCTAGCACAGTACTCAAATGATAATTATCTAAAAAGACATTTTTCTTTTTAACTGCAGAAAGCAAATCAACACATTCATTCAATAACGAATAATGACAATACTTTTTGAAATCTCTATTCAAGAAATTAATATCGAATGGTAAGTTATAACCAACAACAATCCTATCGGCTAAGAACTTTCTCAAATCTAGCAAAGCAGTTTTGATATCGATTCCTTTATTAGCTAATACTCCCTTATTTAACTGGGTTATTTTTTCTATATTAACAGGCACTTCAGTATCAACTTTGATTAATCGATAAAATTTCTCACAATCATTATTTTCAAGATATTTTATAGCACCAATTGATATAATCTTATCTTTTTCAAGATTAAGTCCTGTTGTTTCTATATCAAGAACCGCTAGTGAAGTTAAACTATCTGCTTTATCCTGGACTTGGGATCGAAAAGTATTTACTTTATGATGCTGTGCTGCTTTACTAAACCCTAATTTCTTTTTGCTAGATAACTTATTTTGACTATTTAAATGCACCATCAGCGGTATGCCATCAAAATCAGCCACCATTTTATCTTGACGCGTAGTTTTAAAGTCGAAGCCTAATTCATTATTAGTACTATATATTAGCGTTGCTTCACCCTGTCCAATATTAGATATGATTCTTTGCCATATAAGATCACGAATACGTGCACTAAAGTTTCCAACATAAACGCCCGTTTGAACTTCTTGACACCATTTAGTTAGGTCTCCACGTAAAGATTGTGGAGTTTTGCTTAAAGTAATCACAATCATGACTGTGCCTCATGATACTGAACGCCAAATTTCTGTAGGCCTTCACGATTATCCCACAAACTCATTATTACTTGAGGAGATTCAATATCGGCAGTACTATCTTTTAATAAAAGACTTTTCAAATCTTTTACCATTTTAGCCAATAGTTTACCTTTCTTAAACTCATCTCTCATTGCAATCCGAGTATGTGTGGCAATATCTTGATTTCCATATTTAGCAGTCATTTTAAAAGCAATTGGAATTGAATACTTAGCCTTGTATAGATCTGCAAAATCATAAACAAAGGCTAAGTCATGACCTGTATGAATGAATCCTAAACCTGGTGAAGCACCTAAAGCTACGATAACACTATAACTTAAGCCATACAAAGCCTGGTGTGCTGCTGTCAATGCCTTATTGATAGGAGTTCCATCCTCAAAATTATCAACTTTATATTCTCTCTTATTCCAGCTAACACCAGTTAATTTAGATTGTTCACGATATATCCGCCTAACTCGAGAACCTTCTTTACCACGCAATTCTTCCATCGTTAAATTAGAAAAATCTTCATTTGGGAAGCGCATCTCATACATCTGTCGAGCTGTAGCCAATCTACTTCTTCGATTAGATACTAACTTAGCTTGTGCTTCTAATAATCTGGAAGAATGATTCAGCGATCTACCATGTGCATATTGACGTACACCACATTCTCCAACCCAAACAACAGCTAAACTGGAATCTCCCATTAGTTCCATCGCACGATGTGTAACATCAACTCCTGGTCCCAGTAAAAGCACACTTACTAAAGCAACCGGAATATTAATAATTCCACGGTAATCAACTACTTGAATTGCACTATCTTGTCTATTTATTCTGGCATGTTCTACATATATAAAACTTATTCTATCCGAAACTCGTCCTAATTCCTGACGTTCTGGTTTCTTAGCACCATAATTATTTTTCATTATATTATTCCATTGGAATTACAGTGAGTAGTCCCATCCCAAAAGCTTTTTCACGCCCTATACCAGTTACCATTGCCTGCTTAAATTGTTGCAAATCCTTAATCTCTAATAAGCCTTCAAAAGTAACACGACTTAATTTTACTATTTTATTGCCCTTGCGGCGTAATCGTGGCCAATCTCTTGACGTAATATTCATTTCATATGTTTCTTCGTCATCTTCTGATTTAACTAAATCAAAACCATATTTTTCTGATCGATCTAATAACCACTTAGTTTGCTGCAAAACAGTAATATGCGGTACTACTTTTGATTTACCGGTTTTTGCATCTGTAATTCTATATGAAGGATTAGCCGTTAGTTTAAAGCGATATTTTTTTCCTTGATTTAAACTACTTAAAAAATGATCATAGTCTTTCGTCTCTGCCGTATTGGCAACACCATATCTTTCAAGCTTATCTAATTTTGGCTTTTCTTCACTTAAAACAAGTAAATACTTTTTACCATTTAATTCATCAATTCTCCATAAATGGCGTAATCTTACTTTTTTCTTTAATTCATTCGGAAAGCAATTCTCAACCCAATTATGATATGCACCTAAATGATACAAATCCCTAATTTTTTGTCGGTTGTTAGTATCAATTTCAACTCTCGAAATATACATTCTACCCTCCTACACAAATGACCAAAAATCCCAATTAGTATTATCTGCTGTCTGATTATTTTCTGAATTTTTAAGTTTAACTGCTTTTTTGATTACGATAGGACGATATTGATAATATCTATCTTTTTGATCAAAAGAGCCCACTTTATCTTTTTTCATTAAGGGGGTACTTTCAGAATCTAAACTAGCATCAGCAATTATTCTAGTTAGAAATTGTGACGTCTTAAAGCTCCTCTTATACCAATCTGAAGCTTGCCAAGGCAAATCTTCTAGTACTTGTAAGGGATTTCTTCCATTAAAAATATCAATTTTAAGTGGACCAGCTGGCGGATTAGACCGTCTTCCTAAATAAAGCTGAAATTTTGGATGTTCAAGTGCTTCTTTGATGTTTTCGATCAATTGATCATCATCGCTGCCAATTGCTACCATGAAAACTCCATCTTGAATAAAATCACGATACGTTAACTTTCGAGCAGTCTTGCTTGCACTCTTTCTGTATTCCACTGTTTGAAACTCTGTCAACATTTTGCCTGATTGCTCAATTCGAACAGCAAATAATAAATTATTTAGCTCCAAAATTTTTTCATTATCTTCTCTTGAGTAGCCCAATGCAGCTGCAATCATACCTACAATAGCGCTTTTGGTTGGATAACTATCACTAGTTCTTTGATTAAAAGATGCAGAATTACCATAAGACTGAAGTGGCGCAGTCAATCTAATCGTTGCTGTCTTCATTTTCTAACTCCTGTTTTACGAATTCAGCAGTTTGATTAATTAAATCATCAATATTTTCAGCCTGATTGTCGACTATATTCTCACTATTCGTCAATTCGACATTAAACACAGGCTTATCTACAAATTTTAAGGAATTTTTATATTCATCCTCTAATCGATCGATAGATTTATCAACGTAGCCACCTTCAGATCTAACTGGTGTTTCAAATGCAGATACTAGGTTAACGGGTGTATCAGTACGAACATTAATCATAACGTATTGAGGGAGTGTTTTATTAGCAAAAGTATTTTCCTTACCAGTCGGCATTGTCAAAACAAATTCTTTGATAAAGAGCTTAATTCCTTCAATAGTCAAAGCTTTATTACCAAGATTGTGCAATAAATCAAGAATGTTAACATTGGCATATCTGTATAAAGTAGATGAATTATATTCAATCGTACCAAGCATTGCAGAACCTGTTTGGCTTTTCGCATTTGCATCATCAACTGCAGTGTAATAATCAAATTCTGGAGTAACTTCATGAGTGGAAATTGCATGAGCCACTTGACTAGAAGCATCCACATTCAATTCTGGATTATCTGCCACCATTCTTCCAAATAAAGCTAAATCTAGAGATTGATCTTCCATCAAATTTTTCTTAATTTCTTTAGCTGTATCTTTATCTATTTGATCAACAGACAAAGCAAGTTTAGCGATCTTTTCGAGTTGCCCTTCACTTACTAGTAGTAGTGCTCCAGTTAACATTTCGCCCGTTTTCTTGTCCTTTTTTAATTTGATTCCAGCTACTTTAAAGACTTCTTCAACTTTCTTTAAAGCATCTTCTTCACTTAAATTTGAATCTAGTTCTTGTAACTTATTCGCCAAAAGACTAGCTGTTTTCAAAGTTCTATAGCTCTTAAGCCATTCTTCATTTTCTGAGTCTTGTTTAAAGGCTAAACGCATTGCTCTCTTCCAGCTTTGTGAAGAAACTCTTGACCGAGTCACGCCACCATAAATAGCTGTTTTAGGTGAACCAGTGTCATCTCTATTGATATTTGATGATGGTACAGTTTGCAATACATTAATGTCCATATAAAGATTCTTATTCATTTTGATTTTCTCCTTGCTTTTTGTTCACTAATCGTTGTCTGATGCCAGCTTATAAACGTTCCAGTAGTAATCTTTTCCCCACTTCAAGGCAACGAATCTTGCATTTTTCGTACTCCACTGAAAGTTATACAAGTCTTCCGCCAATTGAGCAAAGTCAATCTTTTCACCCATTTTCTTTCCTTTAAGAATACTTACTAGATGATTAATTGAATTGGTGGCACTGCTGATATTTGTAGTTGCTAATAAAGCTGTTACTCGCCTATCTAAAGCCTTCTTTTCGTTAGAGTCGTTTATTTTCATTTTCCTCAGTGCAGTAAAAAGAGATACACCATTTTCTCCAGATTCTTCCTTATCTTTTGATCTAGGAATTTGACCAAAGACAAATGAATCATTCCCTTGTTGAAATGCAGCATAACAGTGAAGAGCAGTATAAACTGCTGTTTCAAGCTTTGTAGGTTTTCCATTTGTACTTAATTTAGGCACGGCTGAAAAAATTAAAGGCCAGATTTTTTCAGCGCCTTTATCGGCGATAGCTGTTGTCCTTCTAAGTTCAGCCAAAGCACCTTTATCAGGAGTTCCATCACCATACAGCTGATTAATTATTCGTGCCGTAGCAGTATAAGCATCACTCATCTTTTTCTCCTTACTTTAATCCGAGACAAACATAGACGTTTCTGCGTAGTTTATTATAAATTGTAAAAATATTGTCTTCCTTCCCGCCAATGATTTCATCAGCAGTTGCATTGATAAAAATATTTTTAGCTTGCGTCGCAACAAAACGATTTAAAGTTTCACGCCATTCTTTGGTTTTAGCATCACGGTCTTGACTTAAATCTAGCCCAGAAAGCCAAGTATAAAATGGCTGATTCAATTCATCATAAAATTGTGCTACCTTTCGACTTGCCCAATCATCATTACTTTTTTTCTTCTCACTATGGGTTTGAATGTTCGATATGTCTTTTGCAAACCAATAGAAATAATTTGCAACTTGTTGTGTTAATAATACTTCTTTTTCAATTCTATCTTGCCACCGATTTTCAAGCATAGGCTCATCATCAAAAAGAACTCCTGCCTTAGCTTGCATATTATCAGTGATTTCCGCATAAGGTGATTGAGATGTAGCATTTCCATCACTTATCATAGCTACTGTAGCTATATTGATGTTAGTATGCTTAGAAATGTATTTTTCTTTTTTCAATTCCTGAATCCAACTAACAATTCCTGGAATTCTTTTTTCATCTTCGTTAGCTTTAGTTCTTATATACTGACCAAAATTACGCCACATAGCGACATTTATATTATTTTTATTCTTGGCGGCTGGATATACAACACCATCTTTATTTTTACGCCAAGTCGTCATTGGCTCTAGGAATTGTTTTTCACTATCTAACTTAGGCAGCCCTGCGCTAAATATAACTGGCTGACCATTTTGCCAATCAATATGAATCATTCTAGACCAGACAGTGTATAATTCAGATAAATTGTCAGGATATACTCCATTCAATCTTTGTTGAAGATAATCATTAATATCATCGTATTCCCACACTGGTCTTTGTGAGTTTAGCCAGTTTGTTCCATCTGCAGAATCATTGGTAACTAAGCTTAGATTTAACATCAAAGTGTCAAATAAAGTTTTACCTTTAATATAAACAGGATTAATTGAATACAACCAACCAGGAGAAACAGAGAACTTATCCTTTGACTTAACTTTGGTCTTATCAGTAACACCTGTGAAGTTTTGGTAAGTAATTAACCAGCGAACTAATTCCGCATTATTAACACTATCTTTTTCAATACCTGATTTAGGTGAAAACAGTGCCGGGCTGTTATTGCTTTCAGAAATAAGTCGATTAATTTGTTTAACTGATACTGTACCCGCACCTTTAGCTACCTTTTTATTTTCCGGCACATTTTGGTCATAGACTTGACGATTAACTTGATAAAAAGGATCTTCACCAAATAAATTAAACTTAGCCTGATAAAGATTTAGATAATCAAATACTTTTTTTGAAAAAGTTTTTTGATCATATAGACTTCTCCAAGTGTCTCCCAGTTTTAGTTTTTGAGAGTTGAAGCCATCATTATCTGTCCGAGTCACTCGCCATTTGTCATCTAAATCCAGCCATGAGTATGGCGTATCATCTGCATCGAATCTAGTATAAACTGACAGTAAGATAGCCAACAATAATCTGAGAATCGCTAAGTCCTGCGATTTCATATCACCGGCAAGCTGAAGATAATCTTCAGAATTACTAAAAAGTTCATTTAAAGAGACTTCACTTTCGGTATAATCCTTTTTCAGGACTTTAATCCAAGGATCAGTAACCAGATTGAAACTTAAATCATTACTCATATATCACCATCTCTTCCAATTTATAAATGATTAATTAATATTTATAATAAAACTTTTCCTTTTAATTTACAATAAAATAAAAAGCGATTTCAGTTTATGAAACCGCCAAGCCCATTTTCATGGGGATTACTTTAATAAATGATTAATTAATGGGATCACCCTCACCTAAGTGAGGAATACACTTAATACAGTTTACTATTTTTCGTACGATAACCCCAAATCAGATGAATACTTAATTTTATATCCATTAAATTCTGTCTCATTATTGGCATCAAGAATTAAAGCTACCGAGCCCTTTAACCAGGAACTGTTCTGCCATTCAGGAAAATTACTAATAGTATCTCGTTCCAAATTTCGTATAGATTGGTTTATGTCCATCGTTAATGCATGGGGCAGCCTAATCAACTGCTGAGCAACAACGCTATCAAGAACTTCTTCATCCACTTTTCGCCCATCCATTAAATAAAATCCATCGGCATCTTTTTTTAGCACAAGAACTTCAATTGTTTCATTCGTATCTCTGACCGCAGTCTCTGCTTTAACATCATTTAGATCAGTGTCACTATCATTATCAAGCCAACCGTGTAAAGTTTTTTCAACTCTTGGGGCTCTAATTTGATACCCTTTCGATTTTTGTTCTGCCTTTTCTTGATCAATGTTGAATTTCTTAACTTCCGCTTCCTGAAGATCTTGTACTTCATTATCAGTATCCGCTGAATATACCTTTTGAACCAAATTAGAAATATCACTAGGTAATTTGATCTTGTCTTTTAAGAAATGATCCGTCTTAATTAAAAGATATTTCTCATATATTGCTTGATTTGCATCCCCATAGTCCCCATTAGAATTAATACCCATAATGAATAGTTGAGGCTCAATTAATTTGTCTGGACGCTTAATTTGATGACGATGCAAACGCCCCGCTCTTTGTAAAATCAAGTCTATTGGTGCAATATCCGTATACATAACATCAAAATCGATATCCAAAGATTGCTCTAGTACTTGTGTACCAATTACTATCATTTTCTTTGGACGTTTTTGGTGATTTCCAATTGACTTTTCCAATTTGGACTCTAAATTACTACGATCATTAGCCAAAAATGCGGAATGAAGCACCAAAATTTGCGTATCTTCAGAGCACTCTTTTTCAGCAATTTTTGCCAGTTCTTGTGCTCGCTTTACCGTATTAACTATGACACCTGCGACACCGCCATCTTCAATTTGATCATTAATCTTTTCAATTAAATCGTAATTTTCAATGTTTAAGCGAGTAACTTTAACTGTAGTATCATCAGCTTGAGTAGAAAAATCTGACTTTTGTTTTAAAATTTTGCCATCCAAAATACTTAACAAGGGATATGCTTGACAAGTTTGCCAATTAGTATTTTGAGCTTTAAATTTTTCACTGCCATATTTTCCTCTACAATATGCTGTAAGAAGTTCATTTCTTTTATCAACTGGAAGCGTAGCCGACAAAGCAACAACTGGTACATGATATGCCCCCAACCACTCTATTGCCTTTTCAAGATAGGAACTCATATATACGTCATAAGCATGAACCTCGTCAATTACAACTATTTTTCCGCTTAGCCCTAAATGTCTTAAGGCCAGATGCTTTTGCTTCAAGCCCATCAAAAGCAATTGATCAATAGTTCCAATTACAAAGTCAGTTAATATTGACTTTTTACCATTAAACCACTGATTAACAACAACTGCACCTTCATCGGTTTCAATATCATCAGCATCAGGAATATTGTGATATTTTTGATTAAACTGTGCCTTTCCATGCATCAATTTAATAGAAAGATTTTCGCTCTGTTCTTTGGCAATATTCCCCAGCCAGTTATCTACTCTATCAAACATTGCATTTGCAGTAGCCTGAGTTGGCAAGCCAAAAAACAGGCCATTGATACCGGTCTTAGCAGCTAATTGCTCAACAGCGGTTAGAGCTATTTCAGTTTTACCAATACCCATCGGGGCTTCAACGATAATCATGCTAGGATCCACACTATCTCCGATTGCTTGAGACATTTGTTCCTGAACTTGTCTTGGATCAAAATTCCAGCGTTTTTGATATTGCTCTTTAGTATCGACTATCAATTGAGGCGTCCAGGAATCTGTTTTAAGCCAATTTAAAATTCCTTGCTGATATCTTGATGTCATATCAATATCGCTAAAACCTTGATCCATCGAGATTAATGGAAACATGCTAACACGCTTACCATCTTTAATTGTATATTCACTAGATGCCAACCAGTCGGCCATAATGACTAGGCCTTCTAAAATTACTGCTTGTGAGTCAGTAACTGTAGGTATATCTTCTAAATTTTTAAAATTACACAAATCTAAACCATAATTGATGATCTCTTTTTGTACATTTTCCCATTTTTCTCTAGTTGGATTTTCGGCCCAAGAATCTGATTGATAATATTTAGAAGTATCATCCATCAGTTGATCTTCATAGTCAAAATACTTATTTTGTGGTTTACCATGGTGCCCGCCAACTATAGCGCCAATACTTTCATTTAGCCCACTATTTTCTAAGATCACTTCACCAGCCAGAGCGTGGAGCCAGTGTCTAGTATCCATATTTGCCTTTAATTCTTCTAAATTATCAAATCCATTTTGTAATAATCTCTCTAACAGATCCTGGTCTAAATCTTCATTATGGATAAACGATTGCTTAATTTGAAAAGCAGGCGTAGCCTTACCAATATCATGAATGTATCCAATAAATTCAACAAGATTCTGAACTTCATTTGAGTTTTCAAATCCCTGACTCAAAATGCGTCTTTGGCCGTCATTAAGCCAATGATTATATAACCATCCAATAACATTTTTTGTGTCAATTAAGTGAGCAATTAAGGGTAACCATACTTCTTCGCTATCTTCACTAATATTCTTTTTACCCCATAAAGACAAGGTCGTATTTGATAAATTTGTCATGTTTTCCTCAATTTATATTATCTGCTTAATTTAATATTTATAATTACTTTTTATTTTACAGCCTATTTCCATTTATATACATAGAATAATCGATGTCTTTTATTACTTGATCATATTTGTCATAATACCAAATGCTAAAATCTTCCCATTTTCCGCCCTTAGATGAACCATCAAGTGATGCTGGATTGTTTTGGGAATATAAATAATCTTCATCACTGTCATCAATGACTCTATAAAAAGGTCCTTCTTCAGCTATACATTCATAGATTTTGCCATTTGTTAAGCCAGTTACCCCTAAAGTTTCACCTATATATTTTAATTTCATCATTCTTTTCTCTCGTATAATTTACAATCTTTAATTCATACATATTGGAATTCGTATACTTGTTTACTTCATACCAATGAATATCAGAACACAGTTATCACTTTTTTAATCACCTCCACATGTGTTGTCCGACTCATCCCAATCACATATTGCCTCAAACACTGAGACAGTGCTGTTTGTTGCTGCTTTCTAAGGATTAATTTGACAAAGAGCCGTCGCCCTTAATCACAATTAATTGCTGGTATTTAAACTTCCTGAAAAATTCCGTTATTCTTGATTCTTATCAATGGGGTTGATTGTTAATGGGTATTTCTTATCGAGTTTAGGAGTAACAAATTTAATAGTTAATCCCTTTTTCAACGGTCCCATTAGTATCCAAGCGCCAATCCATAACATCCCCACTATCGATGACCAAATATCACTACCTTGAATTAGTGGAAACATGCATCCCCAAATTAACATAATGATATAACGTGTATATTATCAACTAAGCAATAATTGCCTAATTAAACTAATTTTCGAATAATTCAATTCGACGTAATTGACGCTTCAGTTGACCTTGCTTTTCTAATAAAGCAAATTTACGAGACAGGGTCTCAGGTGTTGTTCCAAGGTATAAGGCTAAGTCCTTCATTTTTAAGGGTAAGTTAAAATTATTTTTACCAATTTCATCTGCATATGTTTGTAAATACTTTAATAACCGGTCTTCAACCTTCGGCAAAGCCAACAAGTGAATTTGTTTTTGCATTTCCGAAACTTTAACAATATTTAGTTCCAATAATCGAATACTTAATTCTGGCTGTTTATGCATCAGCTTCAGTAGATCCTGCCGTTTTAATAAACAAATTTCATAGCCTCGAGGTAATTATTGATATTTTCTTGACCCAAAAGCCAATCCTCACCAATATAATCACCCGTATGCAAGATTTGCAAAACATTCTCATAGCCGTTTTCATCTAAGGTGTACTGCTTAGCGTTACCATCAGCGATAATTACTAAATTATCATTTATCGTTGGATCAATTATTACTTCACCCTTTTGATAGTTTTTATGCTGAACTAATTTTTCGATTTGCATCTTCTCATCCTGAGGTAAAGCATTAAATAGTGGTACTAAGTTAACACATAAATCAGCCATTAAATTCATCGTCCTTTAATTAAAAGTCATCATCGTCGTCTTCGACATACAATCCTTCTTTTAGTTCATGACCTAAGAAGTCTTGAGTTACCCGAATTTGCTCCTTAATCCAAGCCATTAAATTAGTTAAATTAGCAGATAATTCTGGCCAACTTTCATTATTAGCTAAAGCAATTGCCTTAGTAATGAAGAGCGTTTGCGTATCAAAATCTTTTACCAAGGCAAATAATTGCTTATCATCTGCTAAATATTTACTACTGCCATCTTCTTCTAGCATAGTATATTCCTTAAATTGAGCTGTAATTGTTGGAATACTTTCACCATTATTAACCAATAAGTGATTCAATTGGTCAAATTCCTGACGTTCATAAGCAATCCAACCAGCAGCTTTTTCGGCTAAAAAAAGACTAGCAGATCCTTTAGCAAATAAGTTAGCTTGGTTAATCTTTAAAGAATGGATTAACAAGTTAGAAATAATGTGACCAGTCATGGCAGCTGCAGTTGGCTGATGGTGATCAAGGTCGCTTTGCTTCAATTCCGCCTGGTATTTTTCTTCTGCATTCATCAGTTAAGCTCCTTTTCCTTAATTCCTTGTACTTCATAACCCATTTTTTCAATAGCTGTCTTGACATCAACAGTTTTAGTCTTATCAGGATCCAGTGTAAATTTTAGCTTTCCTGCATTGAATAAAACTTTGATTTGGTCGGTTCCATCCAAACTACCAACCGCCCTTTCAATTTTGCTTAAGCATGAAGGACAGGTCATGCCAGATAATTTCATAATTACTTTTTTCATGATTAGATTCACCCTTCCTTATTAATTTACATATCTAATGCTACTTTGTTTTGTTGATTATAAACTTGATGATCGTCAATTTTTTGCTGAAATTTGATTAATCTCATCCCGTTCAAGATAACAATTAAGATACTAAATTCATGAATAAACATCCCACTTGCCATTTCAACATAACCCGCAAACAAACCGATGAACAACAATAAGACTGTCAGTAAAGCCATCACGATATTTTCATTCATGTTCAAAATTGTCTTTTTGGATAAGCCAATGGCATAAGCTATCTTCCGCAAGTCATTTTTAACTAAAACTATGTCTGAAACTTCAATGGCAACATCCGTCCCACTACCAACGGCAATTGCAACATTAGCATTAGCTAAGGCCGGACTATCATTGATCCCATCACCAATAAAAGCAATATGGTGTCCCTTGGCTCTTTCTTTTTTAACAAAAGCAGCCTTGTCTTGTGGCAACATTTGACCATGAACTTCATCGATTGACAACTTCGCCGCAATTCGTTCAGCAGTTTCTTGATTGTCTCCAGAAAGCATAACTAACTTTTTAACCCCTAATTCTTTTAAGCGGGTTAAAGCATCATTAGCTTCTGGACGCAATTGATCTTTAATGCCAAAAACAGCTAATTGACTTTGGTCCTCATTGGCAAAAGTGACAATTGAATTACCTAATTGACTCAAATGATCAATTGTCTTATCTAATTTTGCATTGGTACGGGTATTTTCAACGATTAAGTCTTGGTTACCTAAATAATATTTTTGATTATTTAAAGTGGCGATGATTCCCTTACCCTTAACAGTTTCCACTTTAATTGAAGCTGGCTTTTGTTTATTTAATTTGGCAATTGCCTGAGCTAAGGGGTGGTTACTTTGACGCTCAATTTGAGCAGCTAATTTAATAATTTCATCTTTGGGCCCATTTAATACCTCAATTGCACTAACTTCTGGATGTCCAACAGTCAAAGTGCCGGTTTTATCAAAAGCAATTTCATCAATCCGGTGAGTTTGATCCATTACTTGCGACCCTTTAAACATAATGCCATTTTTAGCACCATTACCGATACCAGCAACTGTAGATACTGGCACACCAATAACTAAAGCACCTGGGCAGCCTAGCACCATGACCGTAATAGCTAACTTAAGATCTTTAGTAATTAGGCCCACAGCAATCGCAATTACAAGTACGGCAGGAGTGTAATATTTGGAAAACCGGTTAATTAACTTTTCTGTATGTGACTTTGTATCTTGTGCTTCTTCAACCATTTCAATAATTTTACCGAAAGTCGTATCTTCACCGACTGCGGTAGTTTCGACAGTCAATGTACCGTTTTCAAGGATAGTTCCTGCATATACTTCATTACCGGCTTTTTTATTAACTAATTTAGATTCACCGTTAACACTGGCTTCATTAAGATAACCAGAACCTGAAATAACCTTGCCATCGACTGGAACCTGATCACCAGTTTTAACTAAAATCTTCTCACCAGGATCAATGAAATCGACGTCTTCTTTCTCAGTTGAGCCATCATCTTGAACAACTAACGCAGTCTGTGGTGCCATTTTGGTTAAATCAGCAACGGCTGACCGCGTTTTCTTTAGGGTTAATTCTTCCAGTACATCTCCTAACATGAATAGCCAAGTAACAATGGCTGCTTCATTAAATTCACCAATAATGAAGGCACCGATTACCGCCAGCGATACTAAAACATCAATAGGAATTAATTTAACCCTTAAAGATGAAATAGCCGTCAAAGCAATTGGAAGCACTCCGACAATCCCCACGATAAGCATTAAAGCCTGGTATGGTAAATTCATGTGCAATAGCCATTTAGTTCCTTCAGCAAGCAACAGCAGAATAGTATTAACAAGCAAAAGCTGCTTTTTGTACCTCATAAAAAATTGTTGTAACTTAATCATTTTTATAAACATTCCTTTCGTCTTTGACTCAAGGACAACAGAGCCATGAAAAACAAATCCGTTGTCCCTTACTCTTACTTTTTAATATATTAGTTGTGAGGAAGCGGTTTTACACACTACAAATCATGGGGAAATGAGTGAATAGTTCCTCTATTACCTCGAATTTTTATATATGTAGCTTAACCTTTCAAGCACAACTGAATGTGACTTTGAGCACGTAAACTTATTTTTGTATAAACGACTCGTTTGTGTAGGTTTTCGCAGTCAATGTTTAACTTGCTTTCTCAATTTTTTAAGCAGGCTATTAGATTTGCTCAAAGTCAAGGTTTTATGGTTAATATTTAATTTTTTGAATTAATGTTAACCTTTATTTGGTGTGTCCTTTTTTATTTAAAATACTTTTCAACTCACTGTTTTTTTTCAAACTTCACCTCTCCCTTTCTTGACACTACATATCATAGGTAAAAAACAATTTAGGTGACTTGACTGTTATCAAGATACTAGTGTCTTTTTATATTTATCTTTTAAGCAAAAAATCACAGTTTTATCGTGTAAATTTCGTTTAATAAAAGAGAGAATATACAAAAAAAAGACTAGAAACCATGCAAAAAGCATAGACTCTAGCTTTCAAATTTCAATTCTATAAAAATTAATGTGCCAATTTAATCTCTCCAGCAGCAATTGGCAAAGTTGTATGTGCATCATAACTCATAACATTACCGGCAACGCTAGATGGTAATTTAAGATCCGCTGATACGCCGTGAACATAAACTACTAGTTTATCCAATTGAAGATCGTCACTACCAAATGCTTGCTTAAATTTTGCTTGTAAATCTTTTAATGGGACATCCTTATCATATTCATAATGACCGTATTTATCTGCAACTGGGTAGCCATCATGGGGAATGTTCATTTCTTGTGGTGCATCATCAAAAGGAACCATCGTTGTCCCAGATACTGCCTCTGTTTCAGGTAAATCAATAAAGCCATCATGATTCACGTCCTGCATTAGCGTCGGAACATGAGCTTGTTTCCCATCTGGAAATCCATGGAAATGTTCCCAATGTTCAATATTGGCAGGCGTATCAAACATTTCCACATGAATATGAAGGCTATTACCATTTTCACTGAATGTTGCTATTCCATGCGCCTGTGTTTCAATTTTATCCGCATTTATTGGTTTAATTTTTGCAATATAGTCAACCATATTTCTCATCCTTCCATTTGATTATTGCGATATAAATCTAGCATAAAAGCATTTTACAAAAATTGATTAAATCTTTGATTATAAATATCTTTAATAATTAACATCCATTATCTTATCGTCATATCAACCATTACTGCTTCTCTCATCAATTTAACCAACTCAACTCCCCAAAACGGACACTTATCTATACAACCTAAAAATCCAGCACGTTATCCACTCGACCCTCTAGCTCAACAAGCAAAAAGTGTACTAATTCCAATCACCAAAAGAGGAATTAGTACACTTTTCATCTATCAAAAATGCTGGCATACCAGCGTTTATAGGCTATTTATCTGTGCGCTCAAGGACAGTAACACTCTCAACATGTGTGGAGAATACAGCATTCCCATATTTCTCATTCACTGCACCAAAGGATCACCTCCACATACGTGGAGAATACGCGAAAAAACGTTACAAGCTACAAAGCAAGCTAGGATCACCTCCACATACGTGGAGAATACTTTACTACAGTGCTGGTTGATTGCGGCTGCTAGGGATCACCTCCACATACGTGGAGAATACCTGGTTTAAACGGTAAAACAGCTAATATTGGTGGGATCACCTCCACATACGTGGAGAATACTTAGAGAATCTGTCTGGCATTAAGAGCAAGTGAGGATCACCTCCACATACGTGGAGAATACTTTACTCCTCTTGCTAATCAGCATTTAGTTGTAGGATCACCTCCACATACGTGGAGAATACTAACGCCTGATAGATTCATCAAAGCAGATTTAAGGATCACCTCCACATACGTGGAGAATACCAATTAATGCAGATAAAAAGACCGCTACTCTTAGGATCACCTCCACATACGTGGAGAATACTGCCTTGTCACCTTGCTGAACTAATGAAGCTTGGGATCACCTCCACATACGTGGAGAATACTAATGGATGCGTTTAACCAGCCACTCGAATCTAGGATCACCTCCACATACGTGGAGAATACTCACTAGTCTTAAGATTCTTAAACCAAATTTTAGGATCACCTCCACATACGTGGAGAATACCACTCACTCCAGCTATAGGAGTTACCGTTGTTAGGATCACCTCCACATACGTGGAGAATAGAAAAATTAGCATCTGCTGACATGTCCACAACTAGGATCACCTCCACATACGTGGAGAATACCCTCATAACATTAGCAAAACGTGAGCTGGGTAGGGATCACCTCCACATACGTGGAGAATACCATATATTGCAGATGCACCAGATCCATCAATTAGGATCACCTCCACATACGTGGAGAATACCGTCCTAAGGACATCAAAGGCAATGAACATATGGGATCACCTCCACATACGTGGAGAATACTATGAACAAAGCCACTTGGACTCTGCCCTCTTAGGATCACCTCCACATACGTGGAGAATACATCAAATATTTACGCAATTTTGGGATCAAAACAGGATCACCTCCACATACGTGGAGAATACTGCCTTAAACTGTGAAAATGAAAATCAGGTTTGGGATCACCTCCACATACGTGGAGAATACTTATTGCGGTGAATAAAGAGGATGACAGCGATAGGATCACCTCCACATACGTGGAGAATACCAAAGAGTTGAATCACATGGTCAAGTACGCTCAGGATCACCTCCACATACGTGGAGAATACACTAGTAATATTGAGCAACAAATTAAGAATGTAGGATCACCTCCACATACGTGGAGAATACCATATCTACTCAAATTTGTGTTAGATGTTCCTAGGATCACCTCCACATACGTGGAGAATACCAGTCAACAAGTTAATCTGGTAATTAATTGAAAGGATCACCTCCACATACGTGGAGAATACTAGTAGATGAATCCTAATGAATTAGCTGATGAAGGATCACCTCCACATACGTGGAGAATACTATGGTGTCAATAGTCCATTAGTGATTGAATTGGGATCACCTCCACATACGTGGAGAATACAATTACACTAACCCCGTCTAAGGATTTAGATTAGGATCACCTCCACATACGTGGAGAATACAATAATGGTAATTGCGTGTCATCGTCACCGATGGGATCACCTCCACATACGTGGAGAATACTGCAATGCGTACCAGTAAAATAAGTGTGCAACAGGATCACCTCCACATACGTGGAGAATACTGACAAAACAATTACATTAACCGCCAATGATGGGGATCACCTCCACATACGTGGAGAATACTAACGTACCAGCCTGTTCACCAAGCAAAACTGAGGATCACCTCCACATACGTGGAGAATACAGTAAACAAATCCCTTTATAGCGCCAAATGAAAATACGCAAACACCATTTTTTCATCACTTTGATCCTACTACCAAGTATATCGATTTTTATTAAATAGACAACATCTGCTGGACATAATATTCAAATAAAAAGAGGAATCATAATATCATTCTGCTATGATTCCTCCTAAACAAATAAACAAAAATATTATTTGTCTGCCAATCTTTCTTGCTCACAATTAAGAATTTCACCCAAACACTTTAGCCATGACACTGCTTTATCATCCGCTTTTAACTAGCCTAACCAAAAGCATATTCACATATACTCATACTAACTTTTTGTTATTAATCGAAATTTAATTGTAACTTTATCGTAAAACTGCTGAGCTACAATAGTGTACGTGAATTAAGAGAGGAGACAAAAATCAGATCTTATCTGGTTTGTTTTTATAATGAAATTTCGTAAATTAATAATTTCTTTGTTAGGTACTGCATTATTAACTTCAAGCGTTGGTTTATCAACTACCACTGCTTCTGCTGATACGCTTGACGACTCACAAAATACAACTGAAGTTCAACCCAAGAACCTCAAGTGGGCTTATCCGTTTAAAGCCAACAAGAAAAATGGTGTTCGTCCAATGTATAATGCACAAACTTTTGGCATAACTAACTATATGCGTTCTACTACACCACCTTCCTACTTTCATGATGGTTGGGATTTTGGTTTTTCAGAAGTTGGGCATTCTAACGTATATGCAATTCATCAAGGGACTGTTAAAAAGGTTGCTTATGGCAACGGCCTTGGCTGGTTCATCTGGGTTATTAGTCCTGATAATTACGTTGAAGTTTACCAAGAAGGCTTTAATAAGAAAAAAGACATTTATGTTAAGACTGGTCAAAAGATTAAATTAGGTCAAAAGATCGGTAAGCTAACTGGCTCACACTTACACCTTGGCGTTACTCAAACAAATAAAGATTACATAAACAAATATGGTTTTCCATGTAAGAATT
This sequence comes from Lactobacillus sp. UMNPBX17, assembly GCF_002553735.1. NCBI lineage: Bacteria > Bacillati > Bacillota > Bacilli > Lactobacillales > Lactobacillaceae > Lactobacillus > Lactobacillus sp. UMNPBX17. The sequence goes on along the minus strand of NZ_PCYT01000018.1, from coordinate 1,170 downwards.
GGAACGTTAACAACGGAACTTGGCTCAATCCAATCGAGGTTATCAAAAGCAACTTAAAGAAATAGTTAACATAACCTAAAATATTGAAAGTAAAAAAGCAGGTCACAGCTTATAACAGTTATGATCTGCTTTTTATTAATCCCAATGTTCCTTGATAAACTTAGCTCTTCCACCAGCTTCTTCCATTGCATATCTAAGTGGATCTTTTTTATAAAAATCTTGGTGATATTCCTCAGCTGGATAAAATGGCTTAGCTGGTTCAATTTTAGTTACGATTGGTTTATCAAATTTACCACTAGCTTGTAATCTTTGCTTAGATTTTTCAGCTGCTTCTTTTTGAGCAGGTGAATTATAAAAAATTACTGGTCGATAATTATCACCACGGTCTTGGAATTGCCCCATCGCATCTGTTGGATCAGTTACTTGCCAATAATAGTTTAGCAATTGATCATACGATATTTTTGCTGGATCAAAGGTAATCTCAACAGCTTCAGTATGGCCAGTCGTACCTGAACAGACTTGCTCATATGTTGGATTAGCAACATGACCACCAGTATAACCAGAAACTACTTTTTCTACTCCGTCAACTGTATCGAAAGGTTTGACCATACACCAAAAACAACCGCCAGCGAAAATTGCTGTGTCGTAGTTGGGGTTTGTCTTGGTATCAGTGCCTTCGGCTTGTTTATTATTCTCTGTCATTCTTTGAAATACCTCCATTTTATTTGAATTTTATTGTTTTTTTAAGTTAACTAGTATTATATACAAATCGCCGATTGTAAAATCAAATTGAACACTTTAGAAAAATAAAAAGTCCATTTGGACCTGTTTGATAAAATGTAATTACCACAAAACATTTAGAAACGAGGTCACAAATGGACTCTTTACATTCTATCATGCCTGAGCATCAAAAGGGAAAGCATTTATCATTTGAACAACGGGTTATTATTCAAACTCGCTTGAAGGATGGCTGCTCTATCAGAGCTATCGCTCGTGAATTGTGCTGTTCGCCTTCTACAATCAGTTACGAAGTTAGACGAGGCACTGTTACTCTTTATCGTGGCAAACAGAAGCGTTACAAGGCTGATCATGGTCAAAGTGTTTATCAGACTAATCGACGCCACTGTGGTCGCAAATCAGACTTCTTGAAGAAATCTGACTTTATCAAGT
>NZ_PCYT01000188.1:0-397 GCF_002553735.1 Lactobacillus sp. UMNPBX17 | reverse complement strand
TCATTATAGACAGGTCTATCATCATCAACACGTTTTGCCAGTGGCAGGGTGACGTATGCATAGAATGGCATTTCCTGAGCTTTACCGTTGTTGTTAGCATACTTGACCGTGTAACCATGGTTAGCAAAAATTTCTTGAATTTTGCTTAGGTCAATAAAGTATTGCGCACTGCCATAAACAACCGATGGTAAGTGCCCTTTTGGTAGTGAATCCATATTGTATGATCCCTTATAGGTTGGGAAGTTGCTAATTTTTAAGGCATCCCACCCATTTGGCATATCTTTGGAAATTTCCTTAACGAGCTTCCAGTCTGATTCACCAGGTTGTTCCCCCATGAACTCAGTCGGAAGCAAGACTACCCGCTTAACCTCGCTTAAGTCCTTCTTCACAGTTGTAA
>NZ_PCYT01000187.1:0-407 GCF_002553735.1 Lactobacillus sp. UMNPBX17 | reverse complement strand
GTGCTGGGCATCATCCTGGGCGGACGATTGGGCTACGCCCTGTTCTACACGCCGGTCATGTATGGACAGCTGTTCACCGGCCAGACTCTGGGTGAACGGTTCGAGCTGCTCCAGCTGTGGACCGGCGGAATGAGCTTCCACGGCGGCTTCCTGGGCGTCTGTCTGGCCATCGTCCTCTATGCCCGCAGCCAGAAGATCGATATGCTGCGCCTAGGCGATCTGGTCGCGCCCGTCGTGCCGATCGGCCTGATGTTCGGCCGGCTGGCCAACTTCATAAACGGCGAGTTGTGGGGCCGCGAGACGACCGTTCCCTGGGCCATCCGCTTCTGCAATGCGCGCATCGAACAGATGTACGGCTTCTGCCCCGCCGGAACCGCGCCGCGCCATCCCAGCCAGCTTTACGAAGC
>NZ_PCYT01000186.1:0-407 GCF_002553735.1 Lactobacillus sp. UMNPBX17 | reverse complement strand
ACGCCGAAAGTAGTTGGTGGGCAACTGCCTGCGAGGAAAGGAAGCTGCCGTGCTCTTTTTTAATATTCCGGCTTAGCTCAGTTGGTAGAGCGCTTGACTGTTAATCAAGATGTCGTCAGTTCGAGTCTGACAGCCGGAGTACTCTTGTATGGAGTGTTGTCCGAGTGGCTTAAGGAGCATGATTGGAAATCATGTATACGGGCTTATACCTGTATCGAGGGTTCAAATCCCTCACACTCCGTAGATAAATGAAGAAAAGAGATCATATTCGTTATGATCTCTTTTTTCTTACCTTTTTTCTTACCTTATAATAAGTAGCAAGTCATGTGGTGATAAGTCAATGTAAATTGTAAATTTTATTTTTAATTAGTTTGTGTTAAAGCCAAAATTTGCGTGCATGAAACTAG
>NZ_PCYT01000185.1:0-409 GCF_002553735.1 Lactobacillus sp. UMNPBX17 | reverse complement strand
TCATTATGGTTCATATCAAGAACACGGATATCCAAACCTAATGATTGAAGTTCCTTAACAAGAACACGGAATGATTCTGGAACACCTGGCTTAGGAATCTTTTCACCCTTAACAATAGCTTCATATGCCTTTACACGACCAACAACGTCATCTGACTTGTAAGTCAAAATCTCTTGCAATGTGTAAGCAGCACCATAAGCTTCAAGGGCCCAAACTTCCATTTCACCAAAACGCTGACCACCAAATTGTGCTTTACCACCAAGTGGTTGTTGAGTAACCAATGAGTAAGGCCCAATTGAACGTGCGTGGATCTTGTCGTCAACCATGTGGGTCAACTTCAAGTAGTGCATAACACCTACAGATACACGGTTGTGGAATGGTTCACCGGTACGACCATCATAAACAACGG
>NZ_PCYT01000184.1:0-416 GCF_002553735.1 Lactobacillus sp. UMNPBX17 | reverse complement strand
TGGAAAAAATTCGTTGTAGTTGGGGAAATAGTAAGAATTTACTCTACCGAAAATACCACGATGAAGAGTGGGGTAAGTTAAATCTAGATTCAACCTACTTATATGAAATGCTTGTATTAGAAAGTTTTCAATCGGGATTATCCTGGGAAACAATTTTAAATAAACGTGAAAATTTTCGAAAGGCATTTGCAAATTTTAACTATCATAAAGTAGCCAAATTTAATGAAGCTGATTTTGAAAGATTGATGCAAGACAAAGGAATTATCCGTAATCGACTAAAGATTAATTCTGCAATTAATAATGCGAAAGTTTTAGTTAAACTAGAAAACAACAATCAAACTTTCAAACAAATTCTAACTAAGTTTATCCCTGAACCAATTAATCACCATCCTAAAAAAATGGAAGATGTTCCTACT
>NZ_PCYT01000183.1:0-418 GCF_002553735.1 Lactobacillus sp. UMNPBX17 | reverse complement strand
TTATAAAGAATGAATGAAAATTAAAACAAAATATAAAATTTGTTTGAACTTTATAAATCAGCAAAAATAGCTGTTTTGATAGGAACTTAGTTCTTGCTATCATTAAAATTATTGTTTTAAGTAATGCATAGCAAATATAATTTATCTAATTAATTACCATTTATAGAAAGCAAGTATAAAGAATATGGTCGTTAAAGGGATTATTTCATTAATAATGATTCAGCAAAATTTATATGACGAATTGTCTACCCCCTAAAATCATTATTAAATCAGCTGATCATGCCATTTTACTATGAATATCCCTATAATCAGCATGAAATTAGACCGATTTTTAGTCTGAGAATCTGTATTAAATCTATTTATTATTATGGTAAAAATATCAGCGTATTAGCTTGATTAGCTAGTTATTGAATGTACA
>NZ_PCYT01000182.1:0-419 GCF_002553735.1 Lactobacillus sp. UMNPBX17 | reverse complement strand
CTTAATCAAGCTATTTATATAAATCGATAAATTGATCTAAAGTATCTTTTATATCGAATTTTTTTTCTTTTAATTCTGAATAATTATCTACCCTTTTCTTGTTGCCAAATACAAGAATTTTATTAGCCCACTTATTTATATCATTATCTCCAATTGGAAGAAATGCTACATTCTTTGTTAATTGTGCTGTTTTTGTAATCTTATCTGAAAAAATGACCGGTAATCCAGCTGCTTGTGCTTCAACACCTACAATCGGTAATCCTTCAAAATGAGAAGGTAATACAAAGACATCCATAGTTTGTAGTAGCTTCTCTACATGATCACTTAATCCATAAAAGATCACATTCTGTTCTATTCCAGATGTTTTAACTATATCTTTAATTTTATTTAAATCTGGACCTTCTCCTATAAGTAAAAGG
>NZ_PCYT01000181.1:0-422 GCF_002553735.1 Lactobacillus sp. UMNPBX17 | reverse complement strand
TTTAATATGTATGCATTTTATTATGCTAGAGAAATATTTTACTTAGATATGCCATTATATTTTTATCGATTAGATCATATTACTGATTATGCTAAAAGACATCAAAGTGATATGGTAAAAATATTTAAGCCTGTTGTTGATGCAAGAACGACGGGGATTAAGGAATTAGGATTAGATAAAAATTCTGAAATATATGAATACTATTTGAAAGAAACAGCGGGTTTCTTTTTTGGAATAGTTAATAGTCTAATATTAACAAATAAGCGTTTCGAGAAAGAAGTAAAGCAGCTTAAAAATAACACTAACTTTAACATTCTTTTTAAAAATCAAAATATTAAAAAAATAAAAGACAAAAAAATGAGATATAAATTATTTTTGTTTGACCACAATTTAATCAGGCTTTATTCTATTATGTATAAAAT
>NZ_PCYT01000180.1:0-424 GCF_002553735.1 Lactobacillus sp. UMNPBX17 | reverse complement strand
ATGTAAAAGTCATGCCATATTTTAGCAAGATGGTCTTCAGAATATTCTTGACTGGCTTGAGCAGATAAATCTTGATACTTCTTTAATTTTTCAGGATATGATACTACGGATTTAATTTGAGCGTTTAACTCAGTAAAATCCTTGCCTTTCATATAATACCCGTCAATAATAGCTTGATATAAATCCAAATCACGTAATAAAACAGGAGTATTACATGAAAAAGCTTCTAAAACTGACATTGGAAATAATTCATCGAAAGATGGGAGTAAAAATAAGTCAGCAATGTTTAAATAGCTAACTAATTCTTCTCGTGGCACAATACCAGTAAATTTCAAATTTTTTGGAGGATCATCAATTAACTTCTTAAAATGAGCATATCCATCTGTCATTTTACCGAATGAGAATCCACCAGCCCAAATAAATT
>NZ_PCYT01000179.1:0-435 GCF_002553735.1 Lactobacillus sp. UMNPBX17 | reverse complement strand
ATTGCGAATAGTTCGAATATAAACATCAACAGTATTGGTTTGACCAACGAAGTCATATCCCCAGACTGTATCAAGTAATTCATCACGACTTTTAACTTGCTCAGGATCACGCATCAACTCAGTGATTAAAGCAAATTCCTTAGGAGTAAGATAAATTTTTTCATTATCACAATAGAATTCATGCTTAAGCAGATCAATTTTTAATGGGCCAAATTCTAGGGAAGTATCAGGGACGTCATTTTGCTGCCGCATTTTTTCCAGTCTTCGCAAGACTACCCGAATTCGTGCCAGCAATTCCTCGATTTCAAATGGTTTGGTGAGGTAGTCGTCTAGTCCCTGATCAAGAGCAGAGCTTATATCAGAGGCAGAATTTTTGGCGGTAAGCATAATAATAGGGACATCACTTTGCTTGCGGATTCGCCGTAACACGGTCAT
>NZ_PCYT01000017.1:0-35107 GCF_002553735.1 Lactobacillus sp. UMNPBX17 | reverse complement strand
AGGAAATCATCGTTCTTTTTTCATGTCTTAGGAATTAGTTTTTTCCCAGACACTTTTCTTTATTAACTATTAATTAGTCTTCCTTTTTGTCTTCAGCCTTAGCTTCGTCTTCCTTAACCTTTTCTTCTACCTTTGGAGAAATGTCGAAGATTGCTTTGCCGTTCAAGTACAAGTGCTTGTCGTCAGCAGTAAATTCAACCTTCTTAGTGTCAGGTTCTCTTAAGATCAACTTAGCAGCTGGAGTTTCAAGGTTTTGTTCAACAACTCTTCTAAGTGGACGAGCACCGAACTTCTTGTCGTAACCCTTTTCTGCCAAGAATGCCTTAGCTTTGTCTGAAACTTCAACAGTTACACCCTTCTTAGCAAGTACGTGAGACATCTTCTTCAAGTAAATGTTGATAATCTTGCCCATGTCTTGTTCAGTAAGTGAGTTGAATGGAACGATTGCGTCCAAACGGTTCAAGAATTCAGGTCTGAAGTAGTTTTCAAGAGCTGAGATTAACTTGTCTTGGTCAACCTTGCCGTCTTCAAGAAGCTTGTCTGAGAAGCCTGCGTTTGAAGTCATAATCAAGATAGTGTCTTTGAATGAAACGGTTCTGCCTTGTGCGTCAGTCAAACGACCGTCATCCATAATTTGGAGAAGTGCGTTAAAGACTTGTGGGTTAGCCTTTTCAATTTCGTCAAACAAAATCAATGAGTATGGTTGGTGACGAACTTTTTCAGTTAATTGACCACCTTCACCGTAGCCTACGTAGCCTGGTGCAGAACCGATTAACTTGTTAACAGCCATCTCGTCTTGGTATTCACTCATGTCCAAACGGATCAAGTGATCTTTGTTACCAAATAATTGGATAGCTAATTGTTTAGCAAGTTCAGTCTTACCAACACCAGTAGGACCAGTAAGTAAGAATGAACCAGTAGGACGATCGCTGTCTTTGAAGATTTGCTTACGAGCAATAGCGTCAGTAATTACGTCAATAGCTCTATCTTGGTCAATAACGTTCTTCTTCAACTTCTTAGCCAAGTCTAAGTTCTTTTGAGCTTCATCTGCGTGAAGTTCGCTCATAGGAATCTTAGTCTTTTGTTCAATAATTGCGTAGATGTCTTTTTCAGTTACTTCTGGAGTATTCTTGGTATCTACGTTCTTTAATTGCTTTTCAAGTTCAGCAATCTTGTTCTTAATTTCGCTAGCCTTGTCGTAGTCTTCAGCCTTAGCAGCTTCTGACTTCTTAGCTTCAAGAGCATTGATTTGATTCTTCAAGCTCTTTTCATCAGTTGGTTGTACAAGCAAAGCCTTCTTAGCACCAGCTTCATCCATCAAGTCAATGGCCTTGTCTGGTAAGTAACGACCTTGAATGTATCTTTCTGATAATTCAACAGCTAGTTTAAGACTGTCATCACTGTATTTTACGTGGTGGTAATCTTCGTACTTCTTCTTTAAGCCTTCCAAAATCTTGATAGCTACATCTGTAGTTGGTTCAGGAACTTGAACAGCTTGGAATCTACGTGATAAAGCTGGGTCCTTTTCAATTCTTTGGAATTCGCTTGTAGTAGTAGCACCGATTAACTTCAAGTCACCGCTTGCAAGAGCTGGCTTCAAGATGTTAGCAGCGTCACCATTGTTGTTTTCTGAATCAGTTGAACCAGCACCAACAATGTTGTGCAATTCATCGATGAATAAAACAATGTTAGGATCACTCTTGGCCTTGTCGATAACCTTCTTTAATCTTTCTTCAAAGCTACCACGAAGACTTGAACCAGCAACCATGTCATTGATGTTTACTGAAATAATGTGCATGTTAGCCATCTTAGCTGGCACATTGCCTGAAGCAATTCTTTCAGCTAAACCTTCTACAATAGAAGTCTTACCAACACCAGCAGGTCCGATTAATACAGGATTATTCTTCTTACGTCTTGATAAAATTTCAATAACGTTATCAATTTGTTCGTCACGACCAATAACTGGGTCAAAATTATTCTTCTTTGCTTCTTCAACTAAATCTACGCCAATTGGTTTTTCATTTGGTTGTTGTGGGGTTTGTTGAATGGTTTGAGGAGCTGAACTCATATTGCTTGAGTAATTAATAGGAATTGAACCTGAATTACCGTTGCCACTTCTTCTGCCAAAGTCGTCATTAAAGAATGAGCTGTTCAATTCGTTAAATAAGTTGTCAAAATCATTGTCAAAGTATGCCATATCTGCAAACACTCCCATCATAAACTTGATTTTTAGCACTCAAAGCATTTAAGTGCTAATTCATTACATTTATAAGTATAGCAGGTTATCCACAGATTGCAAGCATAGATTTAAAAGTTTTCCACATTTTTCTTTTAATTTGTGATGTTAATCTAAAAAAGTAATAAAATCGTTGATATATAAGTGTTTATATTGCTTCACAATATATAAAGATTTTATTAAGAAGGATGAAATTATACGCTTAAAGGATTATTGGGTGTAAAAGTTTTCCACAGGATGAATGTTAATCCTGCTCATTTTGTCCATTTTTATCGTTATCTGACTTTTTTCCTTGTCGCGATATTACTTGATTATTCTTATTCTTAATTGGTTCTAATAAATATTGTTGAATAACCTGGACTACTTGTTGATTTTGAGGCAAATCAGAGTGATCAGCCTTATCACCAGTGATTGTCATCGCAGTATAACTCTTTACTTGCTTTTGAAAAATATACTTTCCTGCTGCAACGCTAGCTTCTGGGACGATCCCATCTGACTCATAATTTTTGCCTCCAGATACAGAATACACCACTAAGCTCTTAGGGAGTCTATTTTTGCACTTAATAAAATCTTCCAGCATTTGCGTTTTATGGTTCATATTCTTTTCGCTAAAATTATACGGCGTCCCTACTGTCATTAAACGCTTCATGGTAATTTCATCCGAATAAGTTGAATAATAGTGTTCTAGCCAGTATGTCCAAATTAAACCACCATTAGAATGGCCAAAGGCCTTAAAATTATTAAATTTATAGTCCCATGAAATAGCTTCAAAGGCTTCATCTAACCATCCTGCTTGTTTTTTGATATTGCTATAACCATCTTTATTGTTTTTAAAGCCAATAATAATAAACGGCTCATTATCATTTTTATTAATTGAGCCCGAATACGACAGATTACCATTAGTTGAAACGTTGATTTTCAACACGCTATGTTTAGTTGGAGTGTTTTGATTTAATAATTTAACCAACTCATTAAAACGTTCAGTAGTCGCACTGGATCCAGGCACCATGATTACCGGTGACAAGGCAGATTTCATTCTTTGTGCACGAGCTTGGTTATCTTTTTCCATCCATTTATAACCAGGAATAGCGAAAACCATAACTACTAATAAAACAAGGGCAATCCATTTTAAATTAGGATTTTTAAGCAGTTTGTTGGCCTTTTTCATATTCATAAGCTTTAAGTTTCCTTTCTATCCTTTGTCCCAATAACGAAATAGGTATTAACATCAAAATATCTAAAATAAATAAACAAATAGAAAAGACTAAATTACTCCAGTTGCCGTTAGAACCGAAAAACGAAATAAGAATTCCTGGGGTCCCTTTTAATACTGGATAAACACATGGTGTAATAATATGAAGAAAAATTGCTAATGAAGCAATCATGATGTTAATTACAGGGATCAATACCATAGGTAAAAAGAGCACGGGGGTTAAAATAATTGGCATCCCTATCATGAACCCCCACGTAGAGTTAAATGCTGCAGGCAATAAATTAGCCTTGGCAATATTCTCTGTCTCTTTATTTTGATGTGACAATAAAATGATTACTATTAATGCTAAAACAACGCTAGCACCGCCCATTGCACCGTAAGGATAAACAAGCGAACTACCTAAAAACTTATAAGGAACATTCCATGAACTGCCATGTTTTAATGCATAATCGAGGTTAACAGTAGCTGTCCCGCTTGTAAGTGCTGCAGCCGTAGATAAAGAAGTTAAAGGATAGCCAATCCCAATCCAACTAAGCAGCATAACGACAAACGCCAATGCAATAATTTCAAATATATTGTTGGAATTTTGAATTTGAATAACCAATTCTTTAAAAGTACTGGAGCTCAATATCTTGATTTGCAATTCATAAATAATAATCCCCAAAATCATCCCCGCAATAATAGATACAGATGCAGGCAAAAGCGCATTCCAGGCCCGAGTTCTAACTCGGTGAACATGTTCAAATTCTACAGGCTGGTGATTTTTACCTAACCAATGGAAAATTTCACCAACTGCATATCCCACTAGTAACGCAAGTAACAAAGCATTAATTTGCAATACACTAGATGAAAACATTGACTTATTACTAAGCTTATTTCCCACATTACTTGCATACGCACAAAACATAATTATCATTACTGCAGTCATACCGGCTAACGTAGAATCTTTATGATATAAACGTGCTGTATAACGTGCCGCAAAATATGCCGCATATAAACCAAATAATCCAAAAGTTACCCGCACAAAGCCGTTACAAATAAATGAACCGGCATACCATATTTTGTCGGACATAGTTGAATCAAAATTCAGGATATTATAAATAAAACTGTCTGGTGAAAAAACAGCATCACGTAGCAACTTAAAATAAGAACCAATAATTGCAATTGGCATCAGCATCCCCAAAGTTCGCTGAAAAATTCTAAATATTGGTAATCTTCTTATGATAAGAATAAAGTTGGTTATTCTCTCTCCCATGGCTTTTCCCTTTACCTATATTCAATAAATATGATTGAATGAGTTTATATTAATCACATTATACAATGATGCTAGGAAGTTGATAATTATGGCCTATATAGAATTAAAAAATAATACTAAAATTTATCAATCTGGGGATGCAACTATTTACGCCAATAAAGATATTACTTTTTCTATTAATAAGGGAGAATTAGTAGTTATCTTAGGCTCTTCAGGAGTAGGCAAATCCACACTGCTCAATATTCTAGGCGGAATGGAACCTAATACAAGCGGTGATGTGATCGTCGCAGGCAAAAACATTGCATCTTATAACGCCAAACAATTAATAACTTACCGCAGAAATTATGTGGGATTTGTCTTTCAATTCTATAATTTAATCCCTAATCTAACTGCAAAAAAAAACGTAGAACTGGCTGCGCAAATCGTGCCTGATGCAATGAATCCAGATGAGGCTTTAAGAGAAGTAGACTTATCTGATAGAGAGCAAAATTTTCCCGCTCAATTATCTGGTGGTGAACAACAACGTGTCGCTATTGCTCGTGCTATTGCGAAAAAGCCAGAGCTATTATTGTGTGATGAGCCAACAGGAGCACTCGATTACAAAACCGGTAAACAGATTTTAAAAATTCTACAAGACATGAGCCGAAAAAATGGCTCCACTGTGCTCATCGTTACCCATAACGCCGCTATTGCACCAATTGCGGATAAAGTAATTCGTATTCGTGACGGTAGCATTCAAAAGATTGAAACTAATGATCAGCCTGCGGATATCAGCAGCATTGAATGGTAGGTGTTGATAATGCACAAATCAATTTTATGGAAGGACGCTTTCCAAGCCATAACGCATTCGCTTGGTCGTTATATCGCAATTATCTTACTAATTGGTTTAGGTACTTTTGCCTTCGTAGGACTAAAAATAGCCGGCCCCGATATGCGTGCAACAGGTGCGGACTTTTTTACTAAGCACAATTTAGCCGATGTCACCGTTAGTTCCAACTACGGAATTAATTCAACTGATCGAGCAACCATTCAAAATCTCCCTGAAATTAAGCAGGCTACCTTTGGCTATCTGCAAGATGTAAAAGTCAAAAATAAGCAAGATGTCTTGCGGGTATTCTCTCAGTCAAATAATCTCTCAAGCTATGAATTAAGGGCCATTTCCCAGAAAACAATAAAGAAATTGCTCTTTCTTATTTGCTAAAAAATAAGTATCACATCGGAGAAAAAATCAGTTTCGTCAAACCAGGAATCCTAAAGAATAAAACATATAAAATTGTCGGCTTTGTTAAATCAAGCGAATTTTTGGATAAAACACAATTCGGTCAGACCAATATCGGCAATGGTCGACTAAGTGGATTCGCTGTAACAACGCATAATGCGTTCGCTTCACCTGTGTATCAAGTTTCACGTGTAACTTTTAAAAACACCGCTAATCTGAGCCCATTTAGTGTCACTTATCGCAATCGCGTTTACCATGATCAAAACAAATTGCAGAAGGCTTTAAACAAGAATAGACAAGACAAATACGATAAATACGTTCAGCTATATCAAAAACAATATCAAAAGAAGGCCGCTGAGCAATTAATCAAAAAAGGCATCCCTATTACGCCTGAGCAAATTGAGGTACCTAAAAATAAAATCCAAATCGATTATCCTAGCTATACCATTAACAGTCGTGAGAAAAGCCAAGGGTATTCATCCTATCGTGCTGATTCTGAGCGAGTCGAAGTTTTAGCCAACGTCTTCCCTGTCTTTTTGTTTGCCGTTGCTGCATTGGTCAGTTTGACTACCATGATGCGTTTCGTAGAAGAAGAACGTACTAATATTGGAACATTTAAGGCACTCGGTTATAGCAACGCTAGCATTGCGCTCAAGTTCTTGCTTTACAGCACTTCTGCGGCAATTTTAGGCGTGATCTTAGGTGCTAGCTTAGGTTATACTTTCTTGCCTAACATGATTATCAAGGCTTACCTAGCTAGTTCCACATTGGGAAGTGATTACCAGCTTAACTTTGCTTGGTGGCCATTGCTTATTTCGTTAATTATCGCACTACTTGCTACTACTGCTGTTTCTATGTTGACGCTTTATCAAACTCTAAAAGAAAAGCCAGCAGCATTGCTTTACCTAAACCACCTAAAAATGGTTCTCGTATTTTACTGGAACACATCCCCTGGTTATGGAAACACATGAGTTTTTCTGTCAAAGTTACTGCACGAAACATCTTCCGCTACAAGAGTAGAATGTTAATGACCATTTTTGGCGTAGCAGGTTGTACAGGCTTGCTAGGCATGGGATTCGGCATTCGTGATTCTCTTCAGGGAATTGGCAATATTCAATATTCCGCTGTCCAAAAAAATGACATCATTGCTTTAAAGAGCAAACATGTTACTAAAAAAGAGCAGCACGAATTAGATAGCATTTTTAAAGAAAAAGATATTACACAAACAAATGCCGTGCAGTATCAGCAATTAACCAAGCATCTTAATCAAAGCGGTTCAACTGAAAACATCATGATGATTACACCAGAATCAGCCGCTAATTTTAGGAAATCAATCAATTTAAGAGAAAGGCAAAGTAAAAAGAAACTCACTTTGCCTGACGATGGCGTAATTATTTCTGAAAAATTAGCTACCTTGTTAAACGCCAGGAAAGGCTCAACTATTTCTCTAAAAAACAGCGCTGGAAAAACTTACCGCTTTAAAGTTAAAGGAATTTGTGAAATGTATTTGGGGCATTACGTCTTTATGAATCAAAAAGAATACGCCCGCGCTACTGGTCAAAAATACGCTGCGAATGCCTATCTCGTTACTATGAGAAGTCATGAACCGCAAGAAGTTAATCGTATTAGCAGGAAGTTAGTCAAAACGGCCGCAATTGAAACAGTGATTTCCAATTCTTCGAATAGAAAAATATTAGGCAGCTACACCGGTAGTCTGAACGAAGTTATCTTTATTTTGATTTCAGGGATGCTCGCCATTGTCGTTATCTACAATTTGACCAACATCAACGTTGCAGAAAGAATTCGGGAGCTGGCTACTATCAAGGTGTTGGGATTTTATGACAATGAAGCTACCATGTATATCTATCGGGAGACTATTATTCTCTCTGCATTAGGAATTATTGTTGGCTTTGGTTTCGGTTGGTGGCTGCACCACTTCATTATCACCAGCTTGCCGCCAGATGCCGCAATGTTTGATCCAAATATGTATCCATTTAACTTTGTATTCTCCGCATTGATTCCAGCAATCATTACTGCTGCCTTAGCAGTTGTAGTTCACCACAAGATTAAAAAGATCAATATGCTGGATGCTTTATCATCAATTGATTAGCAAGCATTATGCTATAATGCCTTTATAGAAAAGGGTGGGAACAATTATGCCAAGAAAACACTTTGAATTAAATAGCGATATTGCTAAATTAATCGACAAATATAACGAAATTAACGATACTGACTTTAATGACTTAGTTAATACAGCATTGAGATTCTATCTCGTTAACCAAATGAGCTATAAAGACGTTCAAGAGGCTTTGAAAGAAGCTGATGTTGAAACGTCAAGATACGTTGATGAAGCAATGCGTTCCAGCATGGGCGACATCAATCGTAACTATTAAAACTACTAAAAAAGGCGGCAGGAAAACCTGCTGCCTTTTTTAATGATAATGTTTATAACGGTAATAACGATAGCCGATTTTTTTACCAAAAATTTCTTGGGAAATACCCATTAAGTTCGAAATTAATACGTATAATCCTAAAAAGATTAAACCAAAAATTGCTAAGTAAATAAAACTCCCCACTCGTCCTAAATGATTAAAGTGATTTCCTATCAGCAATTGATAAATAAACAAGATAACTATATAAATCTCATTAGTAACCACAATTGGCAATAAGCTAGTAAGACGAATGCCATAGGTCTTGTTAAGTTTATGATAGCTAAGCCAAATTACAATCAAAAATGAAATGTCCGTAGATAAAATTGCACCGTCCGCATTCATAAACATAGTCATTGGGACTTGCAAGATCACTTTAAACACAACGCCCCAAACCATGTAAATCACGGCTAGTTTATTCATATTCAAAGCAAGCAGTAGAGTCAACGAATTCATTACTAGTCCAGCTAACAAACTCTGGACAATATTTTCAACTAGATAATATGCGCCGAGACTATCATGAGAAAAAAGCACCGTATAAATTGGTGATGCCGCAAATGCACCTAATGCTACTACTGGTAATAATACAAATAAAAGTAAACGGTAGTTTTCTAACAATAATTTTTTAATGCTTTCTTGTCGATCCTTACTCTTAAACTTAAGTCCAGCTAATAATGGCAAACTTGTTTCAGATACAGCCGTCGCTAAAGAAATAATTACCGTAGTAATCTTGCTAGGATTAGCTGAAAAAATCGTATAAATATAGCTAACGTAAGTGCTGCTGAGATGATTAAAATTAATCAATACCTGCTTGAACAATAATTGATCTACTAATTGAGTAACGGTAATAAAAGAACCTAATAAAACAAAAGGTATAGAAGCATACCACAGATTAAGCAAGCTTCGTGTTACGTTGTTTAAAGCACGCTCTTCGCTATTTTCAAGAAGCTGCTTATAATGACCCCACCGCTTGCGTAAATACGCAAAGAGGTACAAATAACTAGCAATAGCGCCAACACAAGCACCGAAAACGCTAAAATAAACTGCGATTACGTAATTATGATGAAAAACCTCAATAACTAAAAGGGTTGCCAACAAAATAAAGAGAATCCGCGCAAATTGTTCCCATAATTGGGAAATTCCGTATGGCTTCATATCATTATTTCCTTGAAACCATCCTCTTACCATACTCATTGATGGCAAAATAATTACGGCTGGAACTAAAACACGAATTGAAATCGTTGCACTAGCTACAGAATCAACCGGACTGTTTTTAGCAATGATTGGTGCAGTTACATATAGCAAAATTCCGCAGGCTAACCCCATTACTAACATGATAATGAGTCCCAGCTTGGTAATATACAAACTATCTTTATATCTATTTTGCGAATTTAATTGTGATACTTCCCGGGCAATAACTGAAGGAAGCCCCGCGGTTCCGACAGATAAAAATAATGCATAAGGCGTGTACGAAGAATTAAACAGAGCTTGCGCATTCAATTGGTTGTGATAGCTCCCCAACATAATCAACCAAGGAATTAAATATACAACTCCTAGAATTCTCGATACGATACTACCAAACGATAGCCAAAACGAACCCGATAGGATCTTTTTATTCAACAGTAAAACCTCAAATCTACGTTATCTCATTGTGCCTCATTAATTATACGTGGATTTTTTCATTTTTGGGAACAAAGGGGCTTCTTTTTAGAGAAATTTAGTCGAGAAATAATACAAATTGGTTACATTAGTTACCATATTATTACCTACAGTTTAATTTATCGTTAGGAGGCTTGACCCGCCTCAGAATAATCATTATGATTGAAATGTTTCTATGTGAAAGTTACTGATTATTTATAATTCTATTAATAAAAAAATCATGGGGGATTTACGTTGTTTTTTAAGAAGAGATTTATTACTAAATTAGCATGCGTTGCTATTTTTTTAACTACAGGTATCGCTGCGGTAAAGGCTCAAGCTCCACAAACTGTGCAAGCTTCAACTACTTCCGTAGCTGCACGTTCACTTGGGATTGACGTTGCTAGTTACCAAAGTGCTGACTTGTCTGCTCACGCTAGATCTGGCGCTAAGTTTGCTGTAGTTAAGGTTAGTGAAGGTACAGGCTACAGAAACCCTAAGGCTAGTGGTCAAGTTGCTAGCGCACGTCGTCAAAACATGATGCCAATGGGCTACCACTTCGCTACTTTCAGTGCAAGCACTTCAGCTGCTAAGCGTGAAGCAAATTATGCTATTGCATCAGCCAAGGCTGTAGGTCTTAACCCAGGTTCATACCTTGCTTGTGATTATGAATCAGGCGATGGTAACAACATCAACATGGGTAAGAACCCTACTGCTAACGCAATTATTGCTTTCATGAAGAAAGTTAAGGATGCTGGTTACAAGCCACTTCTTTACGCTAGTTCATCTGTATTGAGAAACAACATTAACACTAACAAAGTAGTTAATGCATTTCCTAACAGTTTATGGGTTGCTTCATACGCTATTTCAGGTCGTATCGACAATCCTAACTTTAACTACTTCCCATCAATGAACGGTGTTTCAATTTGGCAATTTACTGATAACTGGCGTGGCCTTAACGTAGACGGTAACATCAACGTTTTGCCACTTTCATCATCAGGTAATGCAGTTTCTCAAGCTCCTAAGAAGAATACCGGTAAGGCTCGTGTATTGAAGCACAACGCTTATGTTTACGATAAGAACGGCAAGCGTAAGAAGCACAAGGTCTTGAAGAAGAACCATTCTGTTACTGTTCACGGTAAGAAGACTATTCATGGTAAAAAGTACTACAAGATTGGCAAAAACAAATACATCAAGGCTGCTAACCTTTACTAAAAAATAATTAGCTATCAAAAAATGCACCAGGTAAAAACTTACCTGATGCATTTTATTTTGCTTTTTTTACTTTAAGAACTTATCGCCTGCAATGTGACGGTAAAAGTTTGCTTTAGCAGTTTGGTAATATGGAGTAACCCATAAATAGCCAATTCCGCAGGTTATGGCGGCCAAAATGTTCCAGCCTAGGAAACTTAAGTCAAAGATAAACAAAGCCATCTTGTGGCCCTTCATGAGCTCCTTGCTGGCATTAATTCCGTCAGTTGCACTGACTTGCTTACCGCTGGCTACCATGTCCTTCACGATATACGGTGTCATGGAATAAGAATAAGCCTTGATAATACCTGGGATAATCAAAAGCCAAGTCCATAAGAATGTAAAAATAGAAACCAGCACGAAATTAATCAATTCTGGACCAAAGCGATTCTCAGTAAAGACTGAAAATGCAGCCATATATGGTTTTTCTTCTTTTTGATCGTCTCTTAATTCTAGAAATGCAATGTTTCTACTCAAACCAATGAAACTACCGATCCAAAGGAGAATTGATCCAATTGGACTAGCAAATTGGTAGAAAATATTGGTTCCGTCATAATTTATGTAAGTTTCATCTAACCAGTGACCAGCGCCAGTAAAAATGCCAACGATAATTGCGGTAATCAAGAAGACAATTATTGCCCAGCCCCAATTTCCACGTAAGTATTGCTTGGCATTGTCTTTTAATTCTTTTCTTGTAACAGCCATTTTCCCACTCTTTCTATATCAGTTACATAATTAGTGTCACCTAAACGTAGATTATAGTCAATAAAAAATGGTATCAAAAAAAGCCTAATTCCACCAACACGGAACTAGGCTCACACAGTGTTGACCGCCGTCTCTGACCACATATAGAAGATAACATTTTCGCTACCGGAGAAAATGACTACTACTAGCGGCGGTACATGAAAATTCTAGCATTCAAAAATATAAAAAACAAGCAAAATGACACGGATTGATACAGATTGTTATTTTGATAGTTATAATCCACAAATAATTGCGATAATACCAAAGATAATTTGTAATACTGCTATTGCAAGATGACCTGCGTTTTTACCTTCTTTGAGGGGATGCTCAGCATTAATAGATTTGTGAATTTGCCAAGCGTTATAAATTCCGATAATTGTTACAAAAATTCCTGCAACAATTGCAGTCCACTTATAGATAGCACCATTATTGGCATTGCCAGCAGACCATAAGATGATTAGCCCAATGCCTATGATAATTAAAGCATAACCGATTCTTCTACTATTGCGTCCAACGTTGGCAGCATTATATCCTTTATTGCCAGCAGTTTGCTTCATAACAGAATTACTAATTAAAATTTGAACAATACCCATTATTGCAATAAAAACAAATACACCATATGTAACTAAAGTTGCCATAATATTCGCGCTTTCCAATTAAATCGCTTTCATAATTCACTTACATACGCAAAAAAGACGAGGCTCAACGCCTCGTCTTTTCTCTTTAATTAAAGTGCAGCATTATCGACATAATGCGGTTTACTTTCTTTTTAATCTTACCAAATTCGCCATGAGTAGTGTGATTATCCTGAATAATAATCATGTCCTTAGCACCTTTGGTAGTACGCAAGAAGGTGTAATAACCTTCACCAGCACCATTAGCTGCCTTGTACTTCTTCAAGTTATAAAAACCACCATTGTAGTATGACGGTGCCTTACCCTTGAAAAGCACTTTTCTGCTTTCTTTAGTCAGTAATTTACCATGTAGGATATACTCAATCGTTTTTGCTAAATCAGCATTAGACATCACAATAGAGCCTGCACCTAATTCATTATGTGCATCCTTCACAGCCTGATCATGATCAACTCTCATGAATTGACCAGAACTTCTTTCGTAGCCTGGAACCCAGCCTGCAGATTTCAACTTAGTCATGCTTGACCATAAAAATTCGGTTTGCTTTAACTTAAGCGGCTTGATGTAAGTCTCACGGAATAGCTTTTCATAAGACTTATGTTCAAGCTTAGACAAGATACCACAAAGGTAAATGTAGTTTACAGCTGTATAATGCCACTTGCCTAACTTTCTACCGTCAAACACAGTGTATTTTGCATCGTGAGCAATATTGGCTTCATCTGAAATAAATTCCGGTGTCCCCAATTGTTGATCAGTTTCTAGATCTAATCCAGAAGTCATGGTTAACAAGTTGCTAATCTTGACATTATCTGCACCATCTACGTTAGGGTAAAACTTAGAAAGTGGATCATCTAAACTCAGCTTTCCCTTTTGTACCTCACGCATGACCATCGCAGCAGTCATTGATTTTTGCACTGAATTAATCAAATAACTAGTGTCAGTACTATTATTTGTAGCGTACTCAAGTAAAGGTTTTCTGTTGCTTGTTACCAAGACAGATCCTTTAATGCCTAAACGATCAATAGCCTGGCGCACTACTTTGCTTTTAAACTGTTCTTATTAGTCAAATCGACGCTCTTAACATCGTCTTTATTCTGCCACTTCTTGGAGTAGTAGTAGTTAGACATGTAGTAGTTGTAACGTCTATTTGGTAATTCCATGAATGGTTTAACAGCTTGATCAACTGCAACCCATCCTTTCCAACCTAAGTGAATAGTATCTTCCATGAAGTACTTTTCATTACCACGTTTTGAAAGATCTACTACATTTTCAAAACCTTGGTTAACAAGTTGGTGCTCAATCTTAGCAACAGATTCCTGGTACATCTTTTCTGATAAACCAGTGTATTTCATCCATTTTCCGTTAATTGGAGGAATAATGAACAATACATTAGTATGTTGCTTAGCAAATTGTTCCAGCATTAATTGGAAGTCACCATATTCAACTGAGTGAACATAGTCGAAATTACGTTGACTACCCTTCAAACGCTTCAATACCTTCTTAGGCAAACGAGTTCTATAGAAAGTATTGTCAATTCCTAAGTTATTTGAATTAGTATGCATTGCAGCTTGTTCTGCAGCGACCTTATTCAAAGCCTTAACAGAGTATGCACTTGGTAAAACTTTAGCTTTCTTTTGAATCTTATTTACACGATCGCGCAATTGGAATGCACTGAAGAAGTTATCTTCATTACTGAGCATTCTACGACGATTGTTTAAGTAAAACTTTTGGAAAGTGGTTAGTTTCTTACCTTCCGCAATTTGCTGAAGACTATTCTTAATTTCGCCCTTAACGTCTGGCATTTCAAGCAAACGCTTAGCAGCGTAACGATCAGTCTTATTATTCTTAGCACTTAACAAGAAATTACATGCTTGAAGTGGTGAATAATACAAAGCAAAGGCATTAGGATCTTGACCCTTTTTGGTAAACCATTGTGGTGAAATAATCACAACAGCCTTTTTATTCTTAAGTTGCTTAGCTGTGCCTTGCATCCCTAAAAACTGAGCCAAAGATTGACTACCTGGACCACCAAGCAAGAATGGACGGTAATTTCTATGATACTTTTCCGCAATTACACTAGGGTGCAATGGATCAAATCTTGATAATTCACTTGAACCATAGAAAGGTACATAGCCGTCATCAAAAGCTTCTTGCTTCATTGTACTGCCCTTAAAGACAGTAGTATTTTGTGAAGCAGCAGCTTCATAGATTGTTTGCTTAGAAAAAGTTCTTTCCCAGGGAATAAGGAATACAACTAATAAAAGGATAAAAGCGCAAATAACTGGGCCAAAAATTTGCCACAGCCGGCGTTTATTACTCATTTTCTAAGCTTTCCACCTTTGCAACAATCTTATTTGGAGTATCCCATTCAGCACGCTTGAATTCTGAAACGGGAACATCAATATCAAACTTTTCTTGTAAGCTCAAAAGCATTTGTACACTTGCCATTGAGTCCATCAAACCATTGTCAAAGATGTTTTCATCCATTTGATCTGATAAATCTTCACCAGTTAAATCGTTTAAAATGTCTAATACGCCTTGTTTAGTGTCCATAATTAATACCTCTATTCAACACAAATACTTAATTAATATCATTCCATATTATATAAGCTTATTTCCAACCGAACCATAGTTGACTAAGAAATCCTGAGAAAATCAAGAAACTGAAGCAAACTACGTTAAAGGTTAAGAAAATGGCGAACCATTCAGTAAACTTGTTAGATGGAATTTGCTTCTTATGCTTTCCCTTAAATCTAAGCCACATATCGTTGATACAAATAGCTGAAGCGTGGAAGATACCATAAACAATATAATACCACGTTAAGCCGTGCCAGAAACCCTGGATTAAGAACAACAGGAAGTAAGAAACTTGTGACAATCTAATTCGATTCTTAAACAATTTTTTCTTCATTGCAAAGAAAGAGAATCGCATATAGATGTAGTCACGGAACCAGAATGACAAAGTCATATGCCAACGATTCCAGAAATCTTTAATGTTCTTAGAAATAAATGGCTTATTGAAGTTCATTGGGGTATGAATACCCATGAAGTATGAAATTGATACGGCAAATAATGAATAACCTGCAAAGTCAAAGAACAAGTACATGCTGTAACAATACATGTAAGCAAGTACCCACCATGAAAGCTTCAAACCACCATTTGCATTGCCGACTGCTAATGCAGAGGCAGTGATCTTTGGTAACCAATAAGTACCAAAGAACCAACCAATAACAAACTTATATAAAAAGCCTTGGAATAAATATCTTACTGCATATTGCAAATCAGTAATATATGCATCCCTTGTAGGAACCTTTTCATAATCCTTCTTAAATCTACGGTAACGATCAATAGGACCTGATGAAATGGTTGGGAAGAAGAGCAAGAATCTTGCATAAGTTACAGGATCTACCTTCTTAATCGCACCATCACGCATTTCCATAATAACTTGAACGGTCTTAAAGGTTACATATGAAATACCTAAGAACCCAATTACAAAGCCGATGGAATTATCAGGAAAAGCAGTTAAATATTTAACTGCAGCTAATGGAATAATTGCCAGAATTACTGCTAAGCTAAATACCCAAGTCTTATTTTTACCGTGATGACGATAATACTGATAAGCAAAGGTCAAAATAAACTCATAAACCAGCCAGATTAATAAGTTAACCCCTTGTTGCCAGTGACTACCATCAAAAATCAAGAATAAGAAAACAATTGAGAAAATTGCTTCATATGTCTTGAAACGATGACCGAAGTATAACCCCAAAATGATTGGGATTAAAGCAATCATCAAATAAATGAAATATTGCGGATTTGAATAAGGTTGTAAGTTAATGAAATTAAAATTCACTACTTATTAACCTCCTTAATAACCGCTTTGATATCTACCTTGCCATTTTGAGAAATTGGCAATTTATCTTGGTAAACAAAACGTTGTGGAATCATGTAAGGCATAACGTTCTTAGCTAAATCTTCACGAATTTCCTTAGTTAAAGCAGCTTCTGAGTGCTGACACGCTACGCCTTCCTTTAATTCGATTTCTGCAACGATTTGCTTAACAGTGTGGTCCTTATTGTATTTAGGTGCCGCAACGCCATAACGAACGTATTTATTCTTAGTTAAGTAGAAGTTGATTTCTTCAAGTTCGATTCTGTAACCATTGAACTTAATTTGGAAGTCAATTCTACCGCGATAAAATAGCATATCGCCATCAAAGAATCCGGCATCCCCACTGCGGTAGCTAGCATACTTTTCGCCATCTTTATGGAAGAAAGCAGCTTCCGTTTTTTCTGGGTTATTCATGTAACCCTTAGAAACGCTAGGACCGTTAATGATAATTTCACCTTCGCCAGGTTTATCACCCTTTGAAGTATCAATTGTAATCTTAGTATCTTCCTTAACTTTACCAATTGGCAAACGGTCATACTTTTCAAGTACTTCGTCAGTAATTTCGACTTGAGTAACAGCAACTGTAGTTTCAGTTGGGCCGTAAGTATTGAAAATATGACTAGTAGGGAATTTCTTCTTAAGCATGTCTGCTTCACTGTGTGGTAATTCTTCTCCACAGAATAAGAAGTGAGTCAAATCTGGGTGATGTTCACTATCAAAAGTCTTATCTAAGAAGCACATTTGTGCAAATGATGGTGTAGATACCCATACGTTGAATTGCATCTTTGGCAAAGTCTGGAATAATTGACCAAAGTTTTGAGTAACATCATGTGGAAGTACCACTAACTTACCAGCAGAAACAAGTGCTGGGTAAAGACTCATAACTGACAAGTCGAAAGAATATGGTGCTTGTGCCAAGAAGCTTGGATTTTCTGGCAAATTGAAGTCTGATAATTCCCAGTTTACGAAACTAAGCAAATTGTCATGACTAATTTGTACACCCTTAGGCTTACCAGTTGTACCTGAAGTAAAGATAATGTAGTAATTATCGTCGCCTTCGACAAAATCGTCTTCATTAACAGTAAAGTCGCCATCTTCAACTTCACTAGCCTTAAGCACTTGAACATCAGACAAATCAACATCTGGCAATGGATCAATTTCCAAAACTATTGGTGATTTTGAAACATCTTGGATCATGGTCAAACGTTCAGCGTTTGAGTAGCTAGCAATTGGAATATATGCGTGACCTGACTTAACACAGCCAAGGAAACTAGCAACCATTTCAAAAGTTTGACCACCCCAGATCATGATTGGAGCATGATCTGGAATATCCATCGCAGCAATCTTGTGTGCCCACGCATTGGAACGCTGCTTAAGTTCGCCATATGTATTGGTTTTACCAAGATAGTCGTAAACAACACGATCTGGTTCTTGTTCAGCTATCTCATCTATTCTCTTAATAACATCTTGAATCATGTAACAGCACCTACCTTAAAATTCGTTATAAATGAAATGAACTGAAGTAAGTCCACTATATTCATACAAATAAATAAGGGCCATCAGGATCCCAAAATAAACAATCGTTTTCAAGACAAACATACCGACGCGTTTGCCTCGAGAATCAATTTTCGATTTCTTATCCATTGTTTCTCCCTCAAGTAATATTTTTGTAACATTTTATTACTTTGTCTTATATTACTACAAATAGCAACAATCAGCGCATCATCGCTATATATTTTAACAAATTTAAACTTTTTCTTAAATTAAGGCTGCATAAAATATACGGAAAGCGTTTTATTATTGCATTTTTTTGCAATTGCGGTATGCGAAGTACAGCGGAATGGCTATAATTACCGCAACAAAAATTAAAGCAAAGATCAATAGTCGCATCATATTTTTAGGATCAGTCCAACGATCGCTTTTTGCCGTGGCCAAAATATACGCTGCAAACAATACGATAATGATTAATTCGCCTAAACAAAACCATGAGTGTAGATTTTGATACAAATACAGATACGTTGTTGCAGGCAGCAGGCAAAACCAGCCCGCAAAACGCAACCAAAAGATTTCCTTTTGACGGTAATTGAGATTCATCGCTTGTTTCCTTTCATCCTAATTGCCAAACAACGCATTAATATTGATGGATAAAATCCGATCCATTACTACAACATTCGGCTTAGCATATTGCTGCGACGCGGATTCAAATAGACAAAGTAGTTGCCCTTTATAAGCTGTAATCTGCTCCAAATATGGCGGCATTTCTAGTTCTAACTCCGCATTCTTTTCATCTAATGCATTTAAGGCAGAAGTTGGGAAAACGTACAGCTTAGAACTACCGCTACCGTATGACTGACTCAAGAAGATCTTATTTTGATAAATTGCAATCCCTTGAATCTGCTTATCCATGCTAGTTTCGCCAGTTGGATCTGACCACTGCAGCGTACCCGTAACAGATTTCACTTCATTATTAGTAATCGAACCTTTGTTTTTGCCGCTACGAGCAATTCGATATGCCGCAACTTTGCCGCGTCCATACATATTGAAGAATCCAACAAATAATTGACTGTCATAATAGGTAACTGCAGATGCTTTTTCAACTGCTGGAATTGCAATCTGGTGATCATATTTAATTGGAATTCTGCTTCCTGGCTTATATTCTTTCATTTCTTTTAATGAAAATGCGGCTAAAGCTGAGGACTTACCTAATGAACCTGTAATCCAAATATTTTTAGCAACGGGATCATATGCAATACCGCCTAAATGCGGCCTACCTGGAACTTGAATTGTCTTAATATATTTACCCGTCTTTTTATCTAAAACATAGATAACGGAAGCATGAACATGATCCCCGTCATAGGCAGTAATTAAAATGTACTTGCTCGCTACCGCGATTCCTTGAGGCGTCATTGCAGTTGCTACATCGTATTTTTTAGTTTTAAAATTGTAGGCCTTAGTTGAAATCAGTCCTGGAATAATAAAATCTTTTCCGTCCCATGTCCTCGGCGGAACATAAGTAGATACTTTATTAATAAAAGGATAGTTTTCACGTAAAGCTTTTTGATAGTTTTTGAAATTATGCCAAGCTGCACTCGTATTTGTTCCATCATTAGCTTTTACTACTTTAGGACGCTCTCGCAGCATCTCTTGTTTCTGCAACCATTGATAGCCAAAATAGCCGCCTGTTCCGACACCTACTAAGATGAGAACAGTTATTATCAATTGCAAAACAAACTTTCCAAATTTTTTCACCGAACTGTTCCTTTCTTTACCTTTTTGACATGTCTAACATTATAGCCACATTCATTATACTTTTACTAATCTGCCACGAATTTTCATTAAAAATATAGATTTTTCGAAAATAAAGTTTATTTCGTCACACTTTTTTCACAATTTAAGGTTATACTATGTAATGTAGCAAGTAAGACTTCCACTTACTACTACAACTCAACTTTTTTGTTTTTCATTCATACTCCTCCAAGTAAATAATGAAAATAAAAAGAATTGACTTACTCCAATTAGTCAATTTCATATCTATCCCTTTCGGCTCACGTGCGTTGCGTGAGCTTTTCTTATGCCCAAAATCAATTTCTTAAATACTTCACAAGCAAATCTTTACCTTTTCATAAGAATTTGAACATTTTTAATTCACATTTAGCCTGTATTATAAAAAATGTAACAAGGCGGTAGAAACTTGTTACATACTCCCACTTTTTTATTTCATTCATTCTTACTCCTCCAAAGTAGATGAAACTAATAAGGTCCGCAAAATCTTGCGGGCCTTTTCCTTTTTTCCTGTATACTTAAGATAGAAAAGAGGCGCAAATATGTTTTCACCATCAATCAAACACTTAATTCAAGAAAAATCAGGTTCGTTTTTAATTCCAGCTAGCCGGATTGCCTTTGTTCAAGATGACAATCCTTTATATCATGCCTTTTTAATCCTTACTAAAGTTAAATATTCTAAAATTCCAGTTTTAGATAAAGATAAAAAAGTGGTTGGTCTGCTTAGTTTAGCGATGATTACAGACAAGATGCTAACGAATGAAGAAATTTCTACCGCACCTTTAGATCAATTAAAGGTTAAAGATGTCATGCAAACCAAGTTCGATAAAATAAATTTTGTCGAAACTACGCTAGAGGCGCAGCTTCATTTATTGATTAACAACGCCTTTTTACCGGTCGTCGATGACCGCGGCGTTTTCCAAGGATTACTTACTAGACGAGAGTGGATCAAAGCCTTTAACTATGTTACCCATACATATGATAAGCACTACAAGTCAATCAAAATAAAATAACCCACGGGCAGTCTATTATGGACTGCCTTTTTTAATGAAGAAAAATAGAATTCTATTTACGTATTCTTATGATAAAAGAATGTTAGAATGTTTTGAGTAGAGTGATATATTTACTTTTTTGGAGGCTATACATATGAAACGTCAATGGAAATTTATTGTCGTTTTAATTGCCGGGGTAATAAGTTTAATTTTTGAATTTGGTTTACATGCTTCTACTCTATTTGTAACGCCAATTCTTAAATTGCAAATGAATCCACAAGCAATTATCATCGACATTTTGGGTATTTGGATTTCCGTTCTTTTGTTAATGGAAATATTCAATGACTGGAAATCCGGCCGTTACGGTGTCGATATTTTAGCCGTAATTGCGATTGTTTCTACTATTTTAATCAACAATTATTGGGCTGAATGGATGATCTTGGTAATGTCTACTGGTGGTGAAACTCTGGAGGACTACGCTACAGGTCAAGCCAGCAAGGAATTGCGTTCCCTTTTGAACAATACTCCTAGAATCGCCAACAAGTTAATCAACGGCAAGATTACCGAAGTCAATGTTGATGATTTGAAAATCGGTGACATTGTTTTAATTAAACCAGGTCAACAAGTTCCAGTTGATGGTGAAATTGTTAAAGGTGAATCAAACTTTGACCAATCATCATTGACCGGTGAATCTGTTCCTGTTGCTAAAAAGCCAGGCGATGACTTGATGTCTGGTTCCGTTAACGGTGATGCTGCCGTCCAGATGAAGGTTACTAAGGCTGCTAAGGACTCAGAATATCAGTCAATTGTCGCTTTGGTTAAGTCATCACAAGCTCAACCAGCTAAGTTCGTTAAGATGGCCGACCGTTACGCCGTTCCATTTACCATCATCTCATTGATTATTGGTGGTGTTGCATGGGCAGTGTCTGGGGATGCTACAAGATTTGCGGAAGTTATGGTTGTTGCTTCTCCATGTCCACTTTTGATCGCAGCTCCTGTTGCTTTAGTCAGTGGTATGAGTTCAATGTCAGCTCACCACATTATTGTTAAGTCAGGTCCAACTCTTGAAAAGTTAGCTCGTGCTAAGACTTTTGCCTTTGATAAGACTGGTACTTTAACTGAAAATCAATTGGTGGTTGACCAAATCATCCCTGAAGGCGATGCTCTTTCAAAAGAAGAATTACAAAGCTTAGCTGCTAGTGTTGAACAACAATCTAGCCACGTTATTGCCAGTTCTTTGGTTAAGGCTACTGACAGCAAGTTAATCAAGCCAGTTACCAACTTAAAGGAAACTACCGCTCAAGGTGTTGAAGGTGACGTCAATGGCAAGCATGTTAAGGTGGGTAAATTAAGTTTCGTAGATCCTAATCATGAAAAGATTGACATAACTTCAACTGCTGTCTTCGTTTCAGTCGATGGCAAGTTTGCCGGTTACATTACTATGATGGATGAAATTCGTCCAGAAACGGCTGATACAATTGCGAAGTTGAAGCGCCAAGGTGCAGAAGACATCATGATGCTTACTGGTGACCACAAGCAAGTTGCTGAAAAGGTTGGTAAAAAAGCTGGCATTACTGATATTCGTGCCGATCTTTTACCAGCTGAAAAGATTAAGGCTATCAAGGAAGTACCAAAAGACTTGCGTCCTGTCGTTATGACTGGTGACGGTGTTAACGATGCTCCAAGTTTAACTGCCGCTGATGTCGGTATCGCTATGGGTGCTAAAGGCGCAACAGCTGCCAGTGAAAGTGCCGATGCCGTTATCATGGTTAACGATTTATCTAAGGTTAATGATGCGGTTGCTATTTCTAAACATACAATGAAGGTTGCCAACATCGATGTTTTAACTGCTATTGGTGTGGTTATCATCATCGAATTGATCGCCTTCACCGGTGTCATTCCTGCCTTTTGGGGTGCTATCTTACAGGAAGTTGTCGACATGATCACTATCAGTTTGGGACTTCTTGCTAAGACTAAGCCAAGCAATAAGCAATTTGGTTTGGAAGAGTAAGTAAAAATTAGATATTAACAAAATAAAAAGCTCTAGAGTCGAGATGATTCTAGAGCTTTTTATTTTATTAAATTGTTTAACTCTAAAGGTATCATATTATAATCTTAAAGAAAGAGACCACATCATTATAAGTAATTCTCTTAGCATAATTTCTAAACATCACCAAGGAGTACCATATCTGAAGATGAAAACTAAAATAATATCAATAATACTTTTGATACTCATCGTCCCACCTATTCTTTTCTGTGTACTTAATTCTAGTTACGAGTTATACGTTAATCATCAAGAAAATATTGCATACAGTAAAATGCAATTAGTCTTGAGCCCGTAAAAGCTCGAATAAAATTCTTTCACATCTATGAATATAAAAGTTCATTTTCTAATCAAAAAACATTGAATAAGAATAGACAACTCTTCAACAAAGTTGGATATAAGATAGGCAAACATGATGATCTAGAAACGCCTTATAAATATTCAATCAGTGCCCTAAAATCAAACGGAAAATGGACAGTTTATATTAAAGAAGAACCGTTTGGCAAGGAAAAAAGTTATCGCGAAGATTGATTTAATTGCAACCTAATTTGCATCTAGTTTAGGAAAATATTAAAATTAAACTCAACTGAATATTTCATTTAGTGGTTGGGTTTTTATCAGAATAAAAGCTTTCAAGATTTGCTTCTTTGGGTCAAGAGGCACCTTGAAGGCTTTTTGCTTTTTTATAGAAAGGGAATACATGCATTTTTTAGGGGAATTAATCTTAATCCTATTAACTACAGTCTTATTAGGTCAGCTCTTTGCTCGCTTTAATATGCCTGCAGTTATCGGACAATTATTGTCAGGAATCTTACTTGGACCAGCTATCCTAAATTGGGTAACGCCAAACGATATTGTCAGTCTATTCTCAGAATTCGGGGTTATCCTGTTAATGTTCTTAGCAGGCCTGGAAAGTGACCTCGATTTACTAAAGAAATACTTCAAATTAAGTTTCACCGTCGCTAGTGTCGGGGTTATCTTACCAGTTGTCTTCATGGGAATTGCCAGCTACTTCTTCGGTATGAAGCCACTTGAGGCACTCTTTATCGGAATTGTCTTTGCGGCAACCAGTGTTTCAATTTCGGTTGTAGTATTGCAAGAAGCACGACAACTTCATACCCGTGCCGGTACAGCAATTTTAGGTGCGGCTGTAGTTGATGATATCTTAGCCGTAGTTGTTTTAAGTTTGTTCACTACTTTCAGTCACGAAGGCGGTAAGAGCGGTTTAACTAACAACTTCTTTATCAATATTTTGATTGAAATTGTCTACTTTGTAGTTGTTTGGGTCATCTTTAAGTTCGTTGCCCCATACTTTATGAAGGCTTCCGAAAAAATCGATGTTGACTACTCTGTAGTTATCGGTTCGCTTGTCTTAGCTTTAACTATGGCTTGGGCTGCCGACTTTGTTGGATTATCTGCCGTTGTAGGTGCATTCTTTGGTGGCTTGGCTATTAGACAGACGCCACAATATAAAGAAGTTCACTCTTCAGTTTCCGCAATCGGTTATGCGATCTTTATTCCGGTATTCTTTGCCGACATCGGTCTTTCAATGACCTTTGAGAGCTTCTTCAAGGATATTTGGTTCATTATCGTAATGACAATCTTAGCTCTCTTATCTAAATTCTGGGCTGGTAAATACTCAAGTGAAGTCTTCGGCTTTACTAAAAATGAGGGTAACATTGTAGGTGCCGGTATGATTTCTCGTGGTGAAGTTGCCTTAATCGTGGCACAGATCGGGATTACCCATCACCTCTTCCCTGAAGATATTTACTCAAGCTTGATTTTGGTAATCATCGTTACAACGGTACTTTCACCATTTATTTTGAATTATTTCATTAAGAAACAAAAAGATAGTAAAGAATTTATGTAAAAGAAAATCCTCGACAAAAACGTCGGGGATTTTTTCATGTTCGCTTGTGAACAAATACTAGATTTTTTAATTATAAAGTGTAGACACAATTTAGCCTACATAATATAATACTGTTAGGAGATGATAGAACATGTTACAAACACCAAATAATATTAAAGCAGTTACTGCTCGTGACTTACGTAATAACTTTAAAAAAATTGCTGATGACATTAATGACTATGATACTACAGTTATCGTTGCTCGTCCTAAAGACAAAAACGTCGTAATTATTTCACAAAAAGAATATGATTCATGGCAAGAGACCTCATATCTTCTAGGGACTAAGGCAAATCGTGATGCATTAGCGGAAGCTAAAGAATCGTTTGAAAATAAAGACACCCGAAACAAAATCTTAACTCCAGAAGAATTCGAGGCTCTAACTAAAGATGACGAAGCTTAACGTAAATTTTAACTATAATGCCTGGGATGAATATCTAGAGTGGAAGAAAGAAGATAAAAAAACTTCCAAGAAAATCGATAGCCTCATTAAAGATTGTCAACGCCATCCATTCACTGGAAAAGGAAAACCCGAACCTTTAAAGGCAAATTTAAGCGGTGCATGGTCTCGACAAATTAATCACAAAGATCGTATGGTTTATTCAGTTACGGCAACAGAACTTCAAATATGGCAACTAAAATATCACTATTCTAAATAGAAAATCCTCGACAAAAACGTCGGGGATTTTTTCATATTCTTAAACAAACTGTTCTAAATCGATTACTTGATCATATCTCTGTAACTCTTCTGGTTCATAATGGTGAATTACTTCCACAAAGGTCAAATCAGACTCTAACAAGTAATCATGAATCTGATCTGAGGTCTTTTTATCAAGAGATGCATTAATTTCATCAAGCAGCAACACTGGCCGCTTCATTAAAATGGCCCGAGCTAATTCAATTCTTGCCAGCTGCCCGCCTGATAATTGATCCGCATTATCCCCTAAAGAATAATCCCATCCCTTCTCTTTCACGATGGTGTCTAGTCCCAACTTGGTGCAGACTTCCATTACCATTTCCCGGGAAATATCTGCGCCTAGTGTCAAATTAAAACACAAGGTATCTGCAAAAATCACTGGACTTTGACTAGCGTATGAAAAGATATTAGCAAATTCTCCAGCCTTAGCTTGGCTATTATTCAAAATAATATCTTTAGCCTGACCGAATTCTCCTGTCATTAAATATTGCAAAAGCGTTGATTTCCCGGTACCCGATGGCCCAATAACTGCTACTTTTTGTTCAGCCTTAATCTTTAAATTAAGACGTCTAGCCAACTCCTGATCTTTTCTAATTAAAGTTAAATCATCCACTTCCAATTCACTAAAATCATTTTCAGAAACGTCTTCAGTTTTCTTACCTTCGGCAATATACTTTTCAGCTTTAGCAACAATCTTTTTAGTAGTTGATAACTTATTGCGACCTTCTAAAATTGTCAAAATTGGATTAACAAAAGAATTCGACAACTGCACAATTGCAAATAATGCACCCAATGTAGTTTGTCCATTAACTACCATGTAAATCCCTACTAAGAATGGCACTGTAAAGGTAAACAAGTTAGCAATCAAGCTGACCCATGAAACTGTGTCCAAGTTCAGTAAATTCATCTTGCGCAGTGCTGCTTCTAATTGGTTAACAAATACCCTACTCTTCTTAACAGCATTATCTTGCTTGCCATACAACTTGAATGTTGAACTACCGGCTAAAAAATTCTTGATATGACTAACATACTTATCATTGGCGTTGGTCCAATTTTCGGAAGCAGTTTGAATTTTCTTTTGAAAAAGGCTGGATACAATCATCGGTAAGCATGAACCTATTAGAAAAAGCAAGGTTACTAACCAGTTAACCGACAATGCATAGACTAATGCAAAAATAATCATGTACGCTTGCATCATAATTTCAATTTCTGCATCAAAGCGATTAGTTTCTAAGAGCTTAAAATCTGTAGTTAGATAACCTAAGCTAGTAGTATTTTCATCACTAGATTGTTTAAGCATCCCTTTTAAGATGCCAAGCCGTAAAGTAGTATTTGCTTCCTGAATCGCACCTGTTTTTAAGCGATTGAAAATAAGTGAAGCTAAAAAGGTAATCAATAAGCCGCTAACAGCAATTAGCAAAATTTGCGGTAAGTCATTAAAGCTTCTTTGCGTAGCAATATTAGTCAATGCCTGCACCATATAAGCCACGATAATCTGTTGCATACTGGCAATTAAGCCGAAGATAATCATGCTGATGAATTTAGAATGTGAAGAGTATTTGTAAATCATATTTCTATCCCCTGTAACTTACCGTTATGTCACCATTTGAATTATCAATACTTAATACTCTTCGCGCCTTGTCATTTTTGCTGTAAGAGTCGCCTTTATTTGAACCATTTATCTCAACGTGTCCATTCGACGTATCCAGATCATAACCGTCAGCTGTACTATGATCGACCATAATATTACCATTTGAAAGATCAATTTCACCTTGACTAACAGCAATGCCTTGAACCGTAACGCTACGGTTAGAATCATCGATTTCAATATTTTTCAACTTTTCATCTGGCAGTCCAATCGTAATTTGCGGTACTACAGAATGTTTTTTGAATAAGTCAAAGAGATTTCTATTAACTACCTTAATACCATCTTTATCTTCAACAATTAATTGCTTATTCTTGACTTCAACTTTTGGAAGCAACTTATGTCTTCCCTCAAAAAGAACACGGTAATGATTGCCTTGTTTGACTTTAATATTGGCATTACTGGTATCAACTTTTACTTGATTAAATTTGCGGTTGGTTAAAACTTTTTGTACTACTTGTTCTGAACTAGCTTTATTCATATCCTGCACCTTTAAAATTCCTAAGATAACTAACATAATTACAATAGCCAAAATTAACATTTTCATTCCTCTTTTCATTTCTATCCCTCGCTACTTGAATTGTTCTTAGTATCGCAGGATAATGAATGAAAATGTAAGGAATTTGCAGATCTGCAAATCGAGGTATGACATGTTTAAATATGGTTCAGTTTATAAAGATTTACGCAAAGGACAAGAAATCACGCAAACTGAGGCGTGCCAGGGAATTTGTTCAATTTCTAAACTTTCTCGCTGGGAAAACAACCAGGTAGAAGTAGAATTCAGTACGGCAATTGCGTTACTTAAGCGCATTAACATTACGCTAGATGAATTCACCGAACGTGCAAATATCGAAGCGGAATTTGAACTGCCTGATGAAATAATTGCGGCAATCAAGGATGAAGACGTTCCCGTATTACGTAAATACGTGCAGGCTCATTTAGCTAAATATCACGCTAGCAAAAACATCCTTGAATTAAAGAATATTATGCTAGTCTGTAACCAACTGCTTTTAATTGATGGGAAGAATTACTTGACCACTGCTGATATTCAAAGAATTGGTTCTTACCTACTGCACACAACAGTTTGGTCAAAATATAATATTATCTTGTTTGCCAATTCACCTTTCTTGTTGAATTCCGAAATTGGTTTCAAGATCGCTATGCGAATCGTTCATAACTTTGACCAAGTGAACGATTTGAGGGATAATCTCACAATCTTTATGGGCGGTCTCTCGGACACTGTTATTGCTTTTATCTTTAAAAAGAAACTAGACTATGCACAACAGCTATTAGATGAATTGCGTAGGGTTGAACTTCCGCCTCATTTCATGTTCTTTGATCTCTCCTTAACCTTTTTACAACGGGTCATCGACTATTGTCATACTGGAGATGAACAGCCAGTTCTAGCAATATTCAATAATTTGATACAATTAAACTGCTCACAACATGCACAACAATTATTAGAAGCCTTCAAGGATGTTAAACAAATTTGGGAGGACGATGAATGAATTCTACAGAGAAAATACGCTTAGCTAAAAAGATTCCCGCAATCATTGCAATTATTGCCTGGGTCATAACTATTATTTTCATGGCAGTCAAAATTTACGGCTGGATGCAAGATCCACACCTACCTGCTATCCATGATCAATTTGTTGCTATTATTGGCTTTATTCCATTAGTTAGTGGCTTTCATCCTGGCATTTGGAGCTTTGATATTGCGGTCTTTGCCACTATTGTTTGGCTAATTTTGCGTTCTTTTTATGGAAAAGAAAATCGTTCCCACTAACGTTAGAACGATTTTTCGTGTTCGCTTGTGAACGTATATTTGGATTTAGTATAATTTTATCTGTAGAAAAGCTGAAGCGGTGGCTATCCTTGAAGGAGATGGTGCTTATGAGTGATTTTTGACTCATGCCAACATCCTAATAGAAAGGAGACGCCTCGTGTCTGTATCAGACGCGTTGCAACTAATGTTAGATTTTGGCTCATTATATACTTCTAAAAAATACTTTATGATTGAGGGATAGGATGAAGAAAATTAAAGAAGATCTATTAGGCAGTATCATCGGTGGTGTAATTCTATTAATCGGTCTTAAGTTTATCAATTTAATTCCCTGGTCATGGCTACAAACTGGCATTAAGATTGGATTATTCTACATTGTAATTGATATTGTTTGTCTGTTATGGAAGCTTTATAAGTTCAAGAAAATATCTAAATCTGAATTAATCAATGACAAAATTGAATAACTAAAAAGGCTCCAATTGGAGCCTTTTACTATGGAGTCAAACATTATTTCAATAATTTTACCAGATTCTTACTCGTTGCTCTGGATCTAGCCACATACCATCGTTTTCACTGACATTGAATGCTTCATAAAATTCATCCAAACATTGAGCCGCAACGTTAGCTCTCATCTCTCCAGGAGCATGTGGATCAAGTTCTGCCAAGGTCTGTCTAACCTCAGGTCCCATCTTTCTACGCCAGATACGTGCCCAATTTTCAAACAATTCGGCCAAATTACCTTTTTCTTCGGCACATGCCTTAACGGCAGCAGTCAATCCACCGAGATCTGCGACATTTTCTCCCACGGTTTGATGACCATTGACTTTGGTTCTTCCAATCTGGATTCCATCAAATAGCTTTACTTCAGCTTGTGCTAATTCAGCAAATTTTTCGAAATCTTCTTTTGACCACCAATCACGTAAATTACCTTTTTCATCAAATTTAGAACCATTCGGATCAAAAGCATGACTAATTTCATGAGCAATTACAGCACCGATACCACCATAGTTTTCACTACTGGTATTCTCAGAACTGTAAAATGGTGCTTGAAAAATGGCAGCAGGGAAAGTAATGTCATTATTAGTAAGTGCATACCCAGCGTTAATGATCATCGCAGGCATATCTTCAGCCCAAAGTTGACGATCAAATTTTTGGTTCAATTTTGTAATGTTAAATGCTTGCTTAGTTTGTCTAATCTTACGAATGCTATCGTACAAATTATTACCGAGAGTAATTTGATCGTAGACCTCTGGCAGCTTAGTAGGATATCCGATTTTAACTATAATAATACTAAAACAAGTAATGAAGAAACTACCGTAACTGTAGATGCAAATTACAGTACTCCAATTATTACTTTTGATAATTCTGGTAAAGTAATTGAAGTTAGAACAGCGACTCCAGAAGAGAAGTTTACTGTTGATTATCTAGAAAAAGGCAGTCGTGCTGATAAAGTAGCTAGTTATATTGGACAATTTGGTGGAGATCAGGCAATTTATCGGATTAAGGGAACCAATAATTGGTTATATTCAATGGGAGTTACGCCGGCATCTAAGATAACTGCTCATAACTATGATTTAGAAAACTACTCACTTGTTAAATTCCCTAAAGCTGCCGACCTGTACAATGGTAATGGTGTATCATTGAATGCAAAAATGAAGAAGAACTATGAGTGGTGGAAAGTAGATAAGCTAGTTTACATTTGGATTCCAAGTGAAAATAAAATAGAAGAATTTTACCACCTCTCACCGTTTACTAAAGGCTACGAAATAGACTATATACAATATGCATCATATGAAATAGGCGCCAATACAACCATTTACGATAAGGGAGCATACGTCAAAACAAGTGATGTTCAATTGGTTTAACCCCATCTAACACTCCAGAAGAAGCACAAGCCGCTGCAATGAAGAAGTAAATTTCACTAGCAATCAAAAATCCCGTTACGTTTGATGTAACGGGATTTTTATATACTCTAATTTTCACTCTATCCAATAAAGCCCATAGCGTTATAACACATATGCACCAGCATCGAGTACCGCAAGTCCTTCGTCTGCATGTAGACCCAAGCTAGCACCATACCTAAGCCCCAATATACAAAGATAAACTTGCTAAGCATCGGATCATGCATATAAGCGAACAAGAAGCCACTAACAATGATGCCGAGCCACTTATTCGTAATCTTTTTCTTCGTGAAGAAAATATTGAAAAACATCCCTCTAAAGACGACTTCCTCACAAAACGGCGCAATAAAGACCACCATAATTTCAAACAAGCCCTTACTATGCAGCTCAATCTTATTCAATGCTTGTTGATTATTCGAAACGCCTCGGCCAACCAAGCTTAACATCACCATTGAGACAATAAGAATCAGAACAAAACCAATTATTGCAATGCCGATTCTTCGCATATCCCAGTGTGGCGCCTGATTAAAACCCCAATCATTGTGCTCCTTCAATTGCCGCTTATACAGATTGAAAATTACGAAGAGTACGATCACCGTTACCAGCGCGGTCACTAACGCACGCATATGATCTAATCTAATTCTTTGTGGGTAAAAATAAAATACTTGCAATTCGATATATAAAGCGAGCGACAAAATAGCTCCCGCAATATTTCCCAGGTAATGCCAAAATTTCGCCATTTTCTTATCAACACCTTGATTCTTTCATCTTTTAACTATTGTTTCCATTATAATAGAAATAACTCAAAATGACTAAGGAGGGGGCATCATGTTGAATGAAATCATCGCCTTTTTTGGGAGACGAGGCGAATTTTTCTACATCTCAGTTTTCATGCTAGTCATGTTCTTTGTCTTTTTAATCTCATGGCTAGTTGAACCACGTCGTTTAATTAATGGCGTGTTCTTTACCATTTTTCTTGCTTCAGTAGTAATTTGGATCACCGTTATGGTGCATAAAAGCACGAGTCACGGTTTGCAACGAGCCTATGATTTATTAGTCTTAGCGGCATTTTTCTTAATTACTGCTCTATTAATCTTCGCTTGGTTTTTTCTATTTTGGAACGCCTACTTTGTTTGGAAATATGAGAGTCATACGTTGCCTAACCTTTTAACATTAATTTTCGGATTCGTTGCTTTAATTCTGAGTCTGATGTTTTTATTCGGCCCAGGACAATACTTACCGCGCTGGCTCAGCGTCTTACTTGCCTCAATTCCAGCTATCGCTATTTACCTAGGCTTAGTTTTATACAATTTCTTGGTCAATCTGCTCTTATATCAAATCTACCCACGCCGTTACAAGCAAGATTATTTAATAGTACTAGGTGCTGGATTAATTAACGGTGATCGCGTTTCTAAGCTCCTTGCGGCTCGCATCAACCGGGCTATCCAATACTCTAACCGCCAATATCAAAAAGGCAGGAAGCGCCCTATTATCATCATGTCAGGCGGTCAAGGACCTGATGAAAAGATACCCGAAGCCGTAGCAATGGCAAAATTTGCCCGAAAACGGGGTATTAAGACTAACCACTTGCTAATTGAAGATAAATCCAAAAACACCTACCAAAATATGCTTTTTTCTAAGAGATTAGCTACTAAAGACTTTGGCGGTAGTAATTTTAAAGCCAAATTTTTTAGTAACAACTACCATATTTTTAGAGCGGCGCTTTTAGCTAAAGAAGTGGGCCTAAAAGCCAACGGTGTCGGTGCTTTTACTCGTTTTTACTATCTGCCTAACGCTATCATTCGCGAATTTGCCGGAGTGTTTGTCATGCATAAACGCCATCATTTCGTTATCATGGGAGTAATAGTTTTATTCTTTATCTTACAAGCTATCTTAGTTGCGACAGGTAATATTAAGTTTAGTATGATCTAAAACTATTTAGAAGAGAGGGACTGAATGCTACAACTAAAACACATTTTTAAATCATACAAGGTTGGAGACAATATCACCCATGCCCTAGATGATGTAACGATCTCGTTTAGAGATCAGGAATTTGTCGCCATCTTAGGACCAAGTGGTTCTGGTAAGACGACAATGTTGAACGTGATTGGCGGACTTGACCGTTATGACAAAGGTGATTTGATCATTAACGGCAAATCAACCAAGAATTTTAAGGAAACCGATTGGGATGCCTACCGCAACAACAGCGTCGGATTTATTTTTCAAAATTATAATTTAATTCCCCACCTATCAATCATTGCTAACGTTGAATTGGGGATGAATTTATCCGGTGTTGGTAAAAAGGAACGGCATGAAAAAGCCATTGCCGCATTGACTGAAGTTGGATTAAAAGAGCATATCAACAAGCGCCCTAACCAACTATCTGGTGGTCAGATGCAGCGTGTTGCCATTGCCCGTGCGATTGCCAATGATCCCGATATCTTGCTTTGTGACGAACCAACTGGTGCGCTTGATACGGAAACTTCTGTACAAATCATGGAATTGATCAAGAAGCTTTCTAAGGATCGTTTAATCATCATGGTTACGCACAACCCGGAATTAGCTGAAAAATACGCTACTCGAATCGTCAATTTCCAAGATGGCAAGATTCAACATGATTCCGAGCCCTTTAAGCCAGAGGATGAAAAAGATACTTTCAACCTAAAGCGGACCAAGATGTCTTACTGGAACGCAATTAAGCTTAGTTTTACCAACATTATGACCAAGAAAGGTCGAACTATTTTAACTGCTTTTGCCTCCAGTATCGGCATTATTTCTATTGCTGTCGTGCTTTCGATCTCTAACGGTTTTCAAAAGCAAATTAATACAACCATGAGTAAGGCTTTAGCCAAGTACCCGATTGCAATCTCGCAGACGGCTACTGATATGACTTCGATGAATAACCGCGAAGATTCAGATAAAAATGTTAAAAATCGGGGCTATGTCACGGCGAAAAAGGATCCTAGTGAGGAAGCGCAGCATACTAACAAGATCACTGAAAAGTACGTTGACTACATTAAAAAGATCAATCCTAACTATGCCAACAATGTTTCCTATCAAAGAGCAGTTAATTTAAACCTGCTTTCTAAAGTCAATGGCAAGGTAGAGCGCGTTCAATTCTCAAATGCAGATCCTGATCAAAGTGCGTCGATGTCAGCAATGCGCTCACAGGCAATGAGTTCGATGGGAATTGGTTCCTCTGTTTTTCCTACCGCTTTAAATAAAAAGAAGGGCTCATTCTTGAAGCAAAATTATCAGTTGCTCTCTGGTCATTGGCCAAGCAAAACTACTGACCTCGTTTTAGTAACCGACAATAAAAATACCGTTAACATTAATTCTTTGAAGAATCTTGGCTTTGATGTCGACAACAAAGAACGTGTTAAATTTAGTAAGCTAATCGGTAAAGAATTCAGTATCGTTGATAATAATGACTACTACCAAGAATTACCTACGGGGATGTTTGTTCCTAAGAAAGCTAATTCAGCAACGTACAACGGCGGTACCAAGCTGAAGCTAACTGGGGTAATTAGACCTAAGAATGAAGATTCGATGGCTCTTTTATCAACGGGAATCGCATATAGCGACAAGCTTTCTCAAGATGTCATCAACGACAACAAGAATTCTGCCATCGTGAAGGCTCAAAAGAAGTCTAACCGCAGTGTTTTAACTGGACAAAGCATGAAGGCTAATGAAAAGAAGATGATCATGCAAACCTTAGGTGGTTCAAGCATCCCTACTGGCATCATGATCTACCCTAACAACTTTGATGACAAGGACAAGGTTCTTGATTACCTTGATAAGTGGAACAAGGGCAAAAAGAAGACCGACAAGATCATCTACACCGATATGTCTAGTGCCGTAACGACTATGACCGGTGGTTTGCTTGGCGGTATTACGACTATCCTAGTTGCCTTTGCCGCAATTTCATTGATCACTTCAATGATCATGATTGGTATCTTAACCTACACTTCAGTTCTCGAAAGAACCAAGGAAATTGGTGTCTTGAAGGCTTTAGGTGCTCGCAAGAAAGATATCACTCGCGTCTTTGACGCCGAAACCTTCATCTTAGGTGTCTTCTCTGGTGTGCTCGGTGTCTTCATCGCTTACCTATTAACATTCCCAATCAACAGCGTGATTTATAAGATTACCGATTTAGCTAATGTTGCTCAGCTTGATCCAAAAGCTGCGTTGATTTTAATTATTATTTCAACCGTATTAACTTTAATTGGTGGTCACATCCCTGCTAGAATGGCAGCTAAAAAGGACGCGGCTATCGCGCTTAGAAGCGAATAAGAAAAGTGTCTGGGAAAAAACTAATTCCTAAGACATGAAAAAAGAACGA
The DNA here is from genome assembly GCF_002553735.1 of Lactobacillus sp. UMNPBX17. NCBI lineage: Bacteria > Bacillati > Bacillota > Bacilli > Lactobacillales > Lactobacillaceae > Lactobacillus > Lactobacillus sp. UMNPBX17. The sequence goes on along the minus strand of NZ_PCYT01000017.1, from coordinate 9 downwards.
TGATTTCCT
>NZ_PCYT01000178.1:0-443 GCF_002553735.1 Lactobacillus sp. UMNPBX17 | reverse complement strand
AATAGCGAACTATTGGCTAAGCCTAAGAATATCCGCGATACTTATAGCTTTTTACGCGTTAAAGAAATTGATAGCCTCGCTATTGCCAACGCTATTCAGAACTACCAGAAAGCTTGGAGCAACTATCGCAAGATTGGTCATGGAATCCCAACTTTCCATAAGAAACGCAGCGACTGGTCATATCAGACCAACTGTCAATATCCTAAGCAAAAAGAAGCTTTTCTTGATAACGGGACAGCTAGATTTATTGATGCTAAACATATTAAACTGCCTAAACTGGGTATCGTCCGCATTGCTGGTTTTAGAAGGCTAATCAAAGAGCGTTTGCTTAACCACATCCCAACTAGAATTGGCACAGTCACGATTAAAAAGACCGCTGACGAGCAATTCTACTTATCAATGCAATTAGGCAGCGATACTGCTTTTGTCAAGGAATTGCCTAA
>NZ_PCYT01000177.1:0-455 GCF_002553735.1 Lactobacillus sp. UMNPBX17 | reverse complement strand
ATCTGCATGATCTCGGCGATACGTTCAAAGATGGCGTCGACGAGGCCGGGAACCTCCTCGTCAGCGGGGAAGAGCTGACGACCCTGCGCACTGTCGGGGGTGCGCATTCCGGCGACTGACATGGCGAGGAAGAGCTCCTCCTCGATTGGGAAGGTGGTCGAAACGAGATCTTCAGCTTCGGTGAGCAGTTTGGAAGCAATGCGGTGAGCGGGGGTGTTGCGAAGACGTTGGTACTCCTCGGACATCGCGTCTAGTGGGTGGCCGGTGAGGGTCCGATCGAGTAGAACGGTGAGCCAGCGACGCACATAATGACGTGATGGCTTGGACAGGTGAGCCTGCCCGGTGATCCGGGAAACGACGGCGACGATGTCGTCGTCGATAGGGTACTCGTCGACGAGTTCGGCGGGGTAGAGGGTTAGCTCGGCCAGACGCAGATCGAGTTCCTCGGCGGCGAG
>NZ_PCYT01000176.1:0-458 GCF_002553735.1 Lactobacillus sp. UMNPBX17 | reverse complement strand
AACAGTTGATAAATAGCCATTTTTATAGGGGAGTATCAGAACTCCCCTACAAACTGTTATTTGCAGTTATCTATACTCATTTGGAATTTCGATATGAAATGTCTCACACAATAACTTCACATCATGTGCATCATTTTCATCAAACTCGTATCCCAGATGGAACATTACTTGACTATATGGTTCAATACAGGAAACCTCTATTTCCTCAATTCTTCCTTTACCCGAAAAAGTTTCTACCGGAAAACAATCCCCATCATAAAGAATTTCACCTTCGTCCGTATATTCAAAACAATGCAAATCAATAATTCTGTTTTTCAAATCTTCCCATACAGTATGGTTCAATGTTGTATATTCCATCTTAATCTCATAAAAGCCATTAGCTTTCATTATTTCTATAAAGTTCTGATAATCGTTCTTTTCTACAAAAATGTCAATATCATTATGGGCTCTTGACTGAT
>NZ_PCYT01000175.1:0-498 GCF_002553735.1 Lactobacillus sp. UMNPBX17 | reverse complement strand
ACATACGTGGAGAATACACTCTAGGATAAGAGTTCGCTTTATTGTGTTCAGGATCATCTCCACATACGTGGAGAATACTGGCTTTACGAATATTGCCCTTCAAGCCATTCAGGATCATCTCCACATACGTGGAGAATACCTTATACTTGAACGGTAGTTTTCAAGGTGTATAGGATCATCTCCACATACGTGGAGAATACCTTTTTCAGGAATTGTTACTGTATTTCAGGATAGGATCATCTCCACATACGTGGAGAATACCTTTTGCCTTCTTTTTTAACAGCGTTAATTTTAGGATCATCTCCACATACGTGGAGAATACCTCTGAAACATAATTTCGGACGTGTGCCTTTCAGGATCATCTCCACATACGTGGAGAATACTCATTATTCCATTGTTCCCAAATACTATTCTTGGGATCATCTCCACATACGTGGAGAATACTAGAACTTTTAAATTTCAGAAAAGATGTTTTAAGGATCATCTCCACATACGTGG
>NZ_PCYT01000174.1:0-511 GCF_002553735.1 Lactobacillus sp. UMNPBX17 | reverse complement strand
GGATCATATCTATCAAGCAGCTTAAGTGTTCAATTTATTATTGCAATTTACGAAATTAATTTAGTAAATTATTTTTGAATTTTTTAGCATCTTGCATAGATAATATATACAGATATGTAGGCTAAAAAAGATGAGAGTTACTAAATTAGTTATTGGAATTTTAATGATTGTTTTGTCAGTATGGCTATTTCTAGACGGACTGCTAGGTCAATTACTAGGCATATACGCAGCTAAAAGTATAGTTGGTGGTATTCTTGAAATAATCATAGCTGGCCTGTTTATTGGCGCTGGAATTGTCTATATTTGCTTAGAAAAAAGTCCTCACTTAGGTGGAGATATAACTGGCCTAATTTTGATGATTATCGCAGGCGTTCTAGGAATATTTGGTGGTTTTATATATGCCTGGATGTTTTTGTATGCGGCTATTGCATTAGTAATCGGATTTGGATTTTACATTTGGCATCGTATAATTGGTACTGATGATTAGAAAAAGATATTCAAAATATATAAG
>NZ_PCYT01000173.1:0-525 GCF_002553735.1 Lactobacillus sp. UMNPBX17 | reverse complement strand
AGTTGGATTGATCGTCTTTTGGTATCTGAAAGTTAGTTTTTTCCCAGACACTTTTGCTATTCTTTTTCTATTTCAAAGAGATACGACTGAAAATCACCAGTCACTTGGGCTGTATCGCCATTAGAAGCATTGAATTGATATGGTTCACGCAAACCAAAATTAGTAAGTACTCTATCACTAACCTTATTTTTTTGATTAATGATATAGTCTGCATTTTGATCTAAATTTGAGAGGGAAAGATAACGATCAAGCGTATCATTTGGCTTAGCTAATTTACGGAAAAAGCCAATGATTTGTTTTTCATCTTGTTTTACGCTCCATGCATATTTATTTTGATCTTCTAAGGGCACTAATAAGGGCACTAATTGCTCAAAGTGGCCATTAACAAGTAGATCCCGTTTACTGCTATGAAAAATGTAAGCAAATGTATGACTATGTTCTATTTTCATACATTTTGGACTATTCGTGCCTTCCATTTCTCTTACCAACGTCTACGCTAGTATTCCGATATTTCAATTTAGAAGT
>NZ_PCYT01000172.1:0-530 GCF_002553735.1 Lactobacillus sp. UMNPBX17 | reverse complement strand
AATTCATGCCTTAGATCAGTAATTGCCTTAGCTATTTGTTCTGATCTTTTTCTTGATCCAAGGCTTTCAGTTTTTTTACGTATTCGTTCACAATACGCAATCGCAAGTTTTCTTCTTTCAGCTTTTGGATCTCTTTCTCCAGTTCCTTGCGTGATTTCTGACTCTCTTTGACCACGGGCAGGGCGTCCTTTCTGTTTGATAATGACATTATACCCGTTTTCTTTGTATTCTCTAAGCCATTTGTTAAGCATGGCAATGCTTTTGAAGCCTAATTCTAGCGATAATTGAACATATGACTTAGTACCAAAGATAGCTTGTTCAATTGCTTGCTCTTTAAATTTTTTAGAATAAACCTGCTTTCCAGTATTTAAAATATCCGTTCCATGCATATCAATCAATCTAAGCATGTAATCTAAATTAGCTAAGTTCATTTTATATGCTTTAGACAATTGACTTATTGAGATATTCTCATCTTTCCATTTACGATAAATTTCTATTTTTTGTTCTTTATTAAATTTAGACATAGTAAA
>NZ_PCYT01000171.1:0-594 GCF_002553735.1 Lactobacillus sp. UMNPBX17 | reverse complement strand
TTAGAAAACCTAGAAAGCATTCCAGGCTTTGCACAGACCACTGCAGTCAGAGTTTTAGCAGAGTTAGGAGATTTACGCAGATTTAGTAATCCTAATAAAATCAATGCTTTTATCGGAATTGATCCAGGCAGATATCAGTCAGGAGAAATGGACTCTAATTTAAGTATTACTAAACATGGCAATGCAGTCGCACGTAAGTTGCTTTATCGAGCTATTGGACAAATTGATAATGCAGCTAAGACAAATCCGTGTCATATAGCAGATTATTATGAAAGCAAAAAGCTATCCTCTCAAACCAAAGGGTTCAAAAAGATAGCTATTGCTTCAATTCATAAACTAATCAGAACCATTTATGCCCTGATTATCAATGATCAACCATATGATTACAACGTAGCCACACATAATCAAAAAGACTTTAGTCGTAATTAATTGATCAAGTACATTATAACGCTAAGCCCAAAAATCAGATATGGATCTGGGCTTATTTGTCGTGTCTAACTAAAAAAATAAATCGACACTAAAAGATGTTTAAGTTGAAATTTAAACAAAAAATGAAGCCAAACTTCTTATTATGCTTGACTTTACGTAGAAAAA
>NZ_PCYT01000170.1:0-614 GCF_002553735.1 Lactobacillus sp. UMNPBX17 | reverse complement strand
AAATTAATATAAGTTAAATGGTACTCTTATTACATATTACTTATAAAAAGTAATAAAATACTTTAAAAAAGATATACATAATGATATATTAATATTTATAGCTATGTTAAATATGTTCATATAGAATAAACATGCTTTAAGTGATGTGATATTAAGATGTTATCTGAAAATAACTATAATGAGAAAATAAGGAAATCTAATAATAAAAGAAATAAATATTCAATTAGGAAACTATCAGTTGGAGCTGTCTCAGCTTTGATTGGAGTTTCTTTTTTTGGCTTTAGTTCTCAAGTAGTGAGTGCAGATACCGGAATAAATACTGCTGGTGATATAAGTCATCATGTAGCATGTGCAGATGCTGCTGATAATAACAGCAACGGACATAATAATCCGGCAACTGATTCAGATACTTGGCAAATTGGAAGTCAAAACACTAAAGAATATGACGGAAAAGAAACTAATAAGATTGATGTTAATAAGTTTAGTTTGTCAGATGGTGATAAAAAACTAAATACCAGCAGCATCAATAATGATAACTTTCAATGGGTTGATAAAAATGCGCCGATTGTAAAATTAAATTGAACACTTGATAGAAAATAAAAAGTCCATTTGGA
>NZ_PCYT01000016.1:0-35304 GCF_002553735.1 Lactobacillus sp. UMNPBX17 | reverse complement strand
TTGAACGACTACTCCGTCGAGTAATCATCCAACACTAGATTAGTATGTTTTGTTTATTTTTATGTAAATTATTAAGGTAATCAAGCTGATTAATAAGCCGATTATGAGAATCCATGGAATATAAATCAAAGTTATCTGATGTTTACCGGGATTGAGGTTAAAACTCAGAAAAGCATTAGCAAATAATACTTTATTTTTATGAAGAATTTTACCATTATCAATTACTAACCAGTTAATACTACTTGGGATAGTAGATTTCATGGTCATTTTTTTATGAAGGGAAAAATGATTGGATTTGATAACCAAGGCAGAGGGTTGAGTAATTTGAGGTTGAATTTGCTTAAATGAATGCATTTCTTGGGCTAGCTTTTTGGTATCTAAACGCCATAAATTTGCTGCATTTAAGTCTAAATTGTCTTTTTTCAGAGTAATAGCAATTTGGATACGTTGGCCACTTTGTCTACTTCCTAAATTTATCAGTCGAGTATTTGAATCACGTACTGTAAGGTTAACGAAACTACCGTTAACGTACATATCAATAGCGTTGTCATCAATATCACCAGGCAACTCGAGATAATAAGAAGAATTTGTTTTAGGCCTAAGGTTAAAAATTAGACGAGCTGATTTATTCTTTCTCTTTTTGGAATATTGCATCCAGCCGCCATCCCAACTTGAAACATTAATCTTTTTTGGATCGGGCCAAATTACATTATGGAAGAGAGTAGTAGTATTGCCAGTTGCCGCTTGTAAAAATTGAGTTTGATTTTTAGTGATATTACTAGGATCGAACTTCATCTTTTTGGTAGAAGTTGGTGATAAAAATAAAAGTGGCAGTGCATAATTATTTTTCATTAAAATTAATTGATTAAATCGTTTTTGTAAATGATAATCACCAACGTCGATTCTTTGATTTTTATTATCATATTTCATTTGTTTTTTTTCTTTAAGTGGGGTGATTTCTTCATTAGGAAGAATGTAATATTTAATGCCAAAAAGATCGTCAGTAATTGGAGTACCGCCAAAATTGGTATAAGAATTGCTGTTATTAACAAAACCTAGATTATTTAACAGCGACAGCACATGTTGGTTGGAGATGGAATTGAAGTTGCTCAAACCATAATAATTAGCACTAAATGGATCATCATCGGAACGATAAAAATTCTTTTCGGTTCTATATAAGCTTTGATCATGATTAGTTTCATAGTTAGTAACTTGCGTTGTATTTTTTACAAAATTTTGATAATCGTAATTTTTTTGATAGGCCAAATTTCCTAATGATAAGACCAAATTAATTACCAATTCCAATTCAATTATTAAATAAAAGAATATTGCTGCATAATTGTTTTTATTATAAATAAAAGCGATAAACAGTAAGCCCAAAGCTAAAAAAGCTCCTGTGGCAATTTGAGCATTTTCATTTAAGAAATCAAATGATTGATCATTAAACGTGACAAAAAGAATCAGTCCCAAAGCAACAATAGCTAATGGCAGAACTTGCCATAGTTTGATTTTTTCTTGCTGATTTAATGCGATGATTGCTAAGTTTAAAGCTAAAAAGATCAACACAAAACTAAAGCGACCAGGGTACCAGACAGGAAATTGACCTAAGTGCCATAGTAAGACTAATGGTGTCCAAAATAGTGAAGCGATTAAAAATAAAAGCAGGAGGCCATTAGCTAATTTAGTTTTCCAATTAATTTTTTTATTTAGAAAGTAAAGAATAGTCAACAACAAAAAAGGAAGAGGAATAAAAATATTTGGCATCCCTTCTTGCATTTCATGAAAATTATAAGCACCATCGGCAAGCTTAGTTATTTGATTATATGGGATAAATTGAAATCCCCATGACCAATTTGCAGAAGATGCTGCCTTTCCTTGCAACATTTCAATAAAAACTGGCAATAACATAAAGGCATCTAAAAAAGACCCCAAAATACTTTTTATTAAATATGATTTAAAAATAGACCATTGCTTTTTTCTATTGAAGAAGAAAATCTGGGTCAATAAATAAAGAAAGCCAAAAGCTAATGTCATAAATGCGGTATAAAAATTGGTAAACCACAGTAAAAATGTGATTAAGATTAGATGGCTTTTCTCTTGCTTTAGCGTGCGATCGATTTCATTAATTAAAAGAGGCAAAAGTATAACTGAATCTAGCCACATCAAGTTGAAGTGGTTGGCGATAACATATCCTGATAATGCATAGGCGCTGCTTGCAGCTAAAGCGTAGAATGGCATATTTATTTTTTGCTGCCAGTAATAATAACTAGTTAGGCCACTTGTAGCGATTTTTAGTCCGATAATTATTAAAATAGCTTGCGGTAATAAATTTTCTGGAAATAAGAATAAAAGTAAATTAAACGGGCTAAAAAGATAATAAGCATCTGTTGCTAACATCGATCCGCCTAATCCATTTGAAAAGGAATAAATTAAGCGAAGGGGATGAGAAAACAAGTTATTTCTAAAAAAAGCGAGGAAATCAACATATTGTTGCCCCAGGTCTACTGTTAAAACGCCATTTTTGGTATAAAAGAAGTAGCTGAAGAAAATTAAACCAGGTAAAATAAAACTTAATAAAAAAAGAAGATTTTTTTTAGCAGTAAATAATTTATGGATAGTAAAATAATTATTCATCTTAAAATTTAGCTAAGCTCCATTCTCAATCGTAGAATTAACGTTCAGTTTTTGTTAAAATACATACAGTTTTAGTAAGGGACGATATACGTGGATTATTTTAGAAAAAATAGTGGGACTGGTTCAAACAAACAGTCTTCTACTCCAATAAGAATGCGAATCATCGTAGGGGTTATCCTTGTGCTTTTTGCGATGTTGATCGGACAACTGGCTTATTTACAGCTAGTATATGGATCTCGTTTTAAAGCAGAAGTACAACAATCGGATTCGACAGTTGTTTCAAATCAGGTGCCGCGAGGTGTTATGTATGATGCTAAGGGACATGTATTAGTAGGAAATAAGGCTACTAATGCTATCACTTATACTAAGAGTGCTTCGACCACCACAACGCAGATATATCAAATTTCTAATGCGTTGAGCAACTATATTAAGATTACAGATGAAAAGCCGACAAAGCAAATGATTGCCGATTATTATTTAGCTGATGAAGATAATAATACTAAGATTTCAGCTGAATTGCCTAAATCAGCTAAGGTAGATGCAAGCGGAAATAAGAAAACTAATTCCGAGGTTTACCAAGCCGCAATTGCTTATGTTGAAAAAATGGATCCTAAGTTAACTGAAAAGCAGAAAACGGCCGCATTGATCTTTAATAAGATTTCTGGTGCCTATACGTTATCAACTATTTATATCAAAAATAAGGGCTTAACTGATAAGGAAATCGCTCAAGTGGGTGAGCACCTATCAGAGTTGCCAGGTGTCGGTATCGGAACTGACTGGCAAAGATCTTATCCAAATGGTTCATCTATCCAAAGTATTATTGGTTCAGTTTCTACTGAAAAATCCGGATTACCTAGCGATAACTTGCAGTACTACTTGAGAAATGGCTATTCTCGTAATGATCGAGTAGGTACTTCATATTTGGAAAAGGAATATGAACCGCTATTAAAAGGAACGAAGTCAACTAGCAAGGTAACTACTAAGTCTAATGGTAATATTCAACAGACTAAGACAGTTTATGATGGACAAGCTGGTGCCAGCTTAATGTTGACCATTGATGCCAAGTATCAAAAGGAAGTTCAGGCATCTTTGAAGCGAATTTATGGTTCAGCTATTGGTGCAGGAGCAGCTCGCTATTCTAACGGTGCCTACGCCGTGGCAATGAATCCAAATACGGGAGCATTATTAGCGGTAGCTGGTATTAACCGTAATACGAATACAGGCAAGACTACCGATAATGCCTTAGGTGTAATCAATCAGTCATTTGTTATGGGGTCAGTAGTTAAGGGTGCAACTGTTTCTGGTGGTTTGATTAATAAAGTTATTACTCCTACTAGCAACACTTTGCCCGATACGCCAATTTATCTTCCAGGTTCACCAGTTAAGAAATCTGTTTACCCAGTCGGAACATTCAGTTCATTGGATGCCGAAACAGCGCTAGAAGTTTCAAGTAACATTTATATGATGCACTTAGCAATGAATTGGGTTGGTGCAAAATATGTACCTAAGACCTACATCCATATGCCAGACAATGCTTTTAATACTTTAAGAAGAAACTTTGCAATGTTTGGTCTTGGTCAAAAGACTGGTGTTGACCTTCCTGGTGAAGTTGCCGGAATTGAAGGTAAGTCCTTCAATTCTAAAGGAAATATTCTTTCTGGTTCAGTACTTGACTTGGCATATGGTAACTATGATGCTTATACACCAATTCAGCTTGCTCAATATGTATCTACAATTGCTAATGGTGGTTATAGAATGCAGCCATATATTGTGCAGTCCGTTGGGAAGACAAGTAAAGACGGCAAGAAGATTTATATTAACTACAATAAGAAGCCAAACGTTCAACAGTCTATTCCATGGACTCCAGATGAATTAAACGTAGTTAGAAAAGGATTCTGGCGTGTAGTACATGGTACAAATGGTTGGGGTACTGCTCACTACTTGAAAGATGTTAAACCATCAGTTTCAGGTAAAACTGGTACTGCCCAAACTTTCTACTATGATGCTGAACACCCTAATAGAAAACATAATATTGAATTAATTAACGCTACTTTCATTGGTTACGCTCCATCTAAAAATCCAAAGCTTGCTGTAGCTGTGGTGTTCCCAGGTCTTGATCCAGACATGGAAGGGAAGTATACTTTGCAAGTCGCTAAAGCAATGATTCAGGATTATTTTAAACTTCATTCAACAAAATAAAGAATTAACACTGGTCAAATTGCTTGAAAAATGCTATTCTAGTACAGTCAGAATAAAAGTGTAGGTGGTGAAAAAAATGGCAGATAACATCATTTTAGAATGCACCGAATGTGGCGATAGAAGTTACTTATCTAAGAAGAACAAGCGTAAGCATCCGGAACGTTTATCTTTGAAGAAGTATTGCCCAGTTGAAAGACGCGCAACACTTCACCGTGAAACTAAGTAATAAATCAAAGTAGCAGGTTGTGTGCCTGCTATTTTTTGTAGGTAAAAAATGAAAAAATCAGAATTAAGAAAAATACAAATAAATAAATTAAAGCGTTTTGCCAAAACTGAAGATAAAAAATTAGAAGATACAATTTTACTTAAAAAGTTAATGGAATCTGATTTAATCAAAAATAGTCAAACTATTGGAATAACTGCTTCTCTACCTTTAGAGGTGGATACTTCCGAAGTAATTGCTCATTTATGGGATGAGGGTAAAGAGGTATATTTGGCCAAAGCTGAAAATGATCAAGATCATACTTTAAATTTTTTGCATTACACATATATGAGTAAATTGAAAAAATCTAGTTTTGGTGTAGAGGAAATCGCTGACCCAGATGCTATAGTTAATAATCATTTGGACTTGGTGATTGTGCCTGGATTAGCATTCGCACTTGATTCTCACGTTCGTCTTGGTTTTGGTGGCGGCTATTACGATCGCTTTTTAGCAAAATATAATCCTAAGACTGTATCACTAGTGAATTCTCAAATGCAATTCCAACATGCTGAATGGCCTGTTGAAAACACTGATATACCAGTTCGGACGCTGATAACTACTGAAACACATTAATTAATTTAAGGAGGCTGGAATGAAGCAAAAAATTAACCTCTCACAAATATTTGTGACCTTAGGAATTTTAATAGTTTTATTAATAGTCTTTTTAGTTGAAGTCTTTTTAGGTGGCTCCGAAAGCGTCAATGTTTTGATGAAAATGGGAGCCATGAATAATTATGCGGTAGTCGCTGGTCATCAATGGTGGCGTTTATTTACTGCTCAGTTTTTGCATATTGGTGTCATGCATTTAATATCAAATGCTGTCATTATCTATTACATGGGTCAATATATGGAGCCAATTATGGGTCATACGCGCTTTTTAGTTACGTATTTATTGGCTGGAGTTGGTGGTAATTTATTTAGTTTGACTTTTAGTTCAGATCGAAGTTTAAGTGCAGGAGCTTCAACAGCTTTGTTCGGACTTTTTGGGGCTATGGTTGCCATTGGCTTGCGTAATTTCCATAATCCAATAATTAGTTTTTTAGGAAGACAAGCTTTTGTCTTAGCACTGATTAATTTAGCGTTAGATATTTTTGTACCCGGTATTGATATTTGGGGTCATATTGGTGGTTTAATAACTGGCTTCTTGCTAGCTATCATTTTAGGTGATCGCGTAATGCGGACGTATAATCCTAAGTGGCGCGTTTTAGCGGGCGCTGTTTTGATCGTTTATATAGTGTGGACTGTTAGAACAGGAATGGTTATTAACTTTTAAATGAAGACTTTATACGATGTACAACAACTTTTAGAAAAATATGGCATTTTAGTTCATGTTGGTAAAAGAATCTGGGATATTGAATTGATGGCGCTCGAACTTGATAATATCAATAAAGCCGGTTTAATTGATAAACATGATTATATGATTGCAAAATTGATTTTACGTAGAGAACATAGAATCGAAGAACTAAAAGAGGAAGATAAAAAGAAAAAGGATAGCAAGTAAATTAGTTTAGCGGTATCATTATATTTGTAAGTTTTTATGGAAGGGCAGATTAAGGTTTATGTCGAGTTTTTTAATTATCTTAGATTTAGTTTTATTAGCCATTATTTTAGTTTTTGTAGGTATTTGGGGATGGAATAAGATCCAAGCCAAATCTATCGGCGGTGAATTGACTAATGAAGAATTTAAGGCAGGCATGCGCAAGGCACAAATTATCGATCTGCGTGAAAAAGAACCGTTTAAGCGCAAGCATATTGATGGTGCCCGCAATTTGCCATATACAATGCTTAAATACCAATATAATGAACTTAGAAGTGATTTACCGGTTTATCTTTACTCAGATTCAAACACAATTACTTTGAGAGCTGCCCGTTTCTTAAAGAAGAAGGGCTTTGTTTCAATCCACTGGCTTAAAGGTGGTTTTGAAACTTGGGATGGTAGAACTAAAAAGTCTAAATATTAATAAAAAAAGACACATTTAGAGCTGAAGGAGCCTAAATGTGCTTTTTTGTATCAAAAATAAAATTGAAAAGATGATGATATGCAAAAAGTACTAGCAATAGTAGGGCCAACTGCCATTGGTAAAACAAATTTGGCAATTTCTTTGGCGAAAACATTAAATGGTGAGATTGTCTCTGGTGATTCTATGCAAGTTTACCAAGAAGTGGAAGTCGGTACAGCTAAGGCAACTAAAGAAGAGCAGGCAGAAGTTAAGCATTATTTAGTTGATACACGATCAGTATTTGATGAATATTCTGTCAAAGATTTTGTTGGTGAAGCTACTAAGGCGATCACAGATATTAGTGAAAAAGGTAAATTTCCTATTTTAGCAGGCGGAACAGGCTTTTACGTTAATGCTCTGTTGAATAAAATGCAGTTGGGAGAAAAAAAGGACGAAGACAGCGGAACTTCCCAAAAGTGGGAAGTTTATTTAAAGCAGAATGGACCGCAAAAGTTGTGGGATATTTTAAATGAAAAAGATCCAGAAGCTGCTAAGAAAATCCCAGTTCCTAATTCGCGCAGAACGATGCGGGCATTAACGGTGATTGATCGTACAGGTGAAAAATTTTCACAACAACAAAAAAAGATTGAACCTAGATATGATTATCTGATTATTGGTTTAAATTCTGACAGGCAAGAAATTTATCGCCGAATTAATTTGCGCGTTGATCGCATGATGCAAAAGGGGATGCTAGAGGAGGCAAAGTTTATTTATCAAAATAGGGATAAAGAACATCAAGTATTGCAAGCTATCGCATATAAAGAATTTTTTCCTTATTTTGAAGGCAAAAAAGCTTTAGACGAGTGCGTTGAGCAACTTAAAACTGCATCTAGGCGGTATGCGAAGAGACAGCTGACATACTTTAGAAATCAGTTGCCAGTTAATTGGTTTGATCCATTAAATGATCCTGATTGTAAGGCAAAAATTATTGAAAAAGTAGAGGCATGGAAGAATGAATAATATACCAGATGAATTGCAAAAAATAGTAAAAGAAGTAGATAAACAAATAGCTCCTAAATTGGCAGAAATTGAGGATCAGATTGTTTATAACCAGGCTAAGGTATTGCAAGCATTTCAAGATAATAGCGTAGCAGAAGCTGATTTAAACGGTGCTACAGGCTATGGTGATGATGACATTGGTCGTGATAAGTTAGATCGAGTTTATGCGCAAGTCTTTGACACGGAAGATGCATTAGTGCGCCCTCAGTTTGTTTCAGGTACTCATACTTTGTTTACAGCATTGAATGGTAATTTGAAATATGGCGATACTTTGACTTATTTGACGGGGATGCCATATGATACTTTGCAAAAGGTAATTGGTTTAACTGATGACAAGCGTGGCACTTTGGCTGAAAAAGGCGTTAAGTTTTCATATGTTCCGCTAAAAGATAATTTGGTTGACTATGATGAAGCTGAGAAGATTCTCCGTAGAGATCAGCCTAAGGTGGTAGCGATCCAGAGATCACGTGGTTATTCGACTCGTAAGACTTTTACTATCGACCAAATTAAAGAGATGATTGCTTTTGTTAAGAAAGTTAGTCCACAAAGTATTGTCTTCATTGATAATTGCTACGGTGAATTTTCTGAAAAGCATGAAGCAACAGAATATGGCGCAGATTTAATGGCCGGTTCTTTAATAAAGAATGCCGGTGGTGGTCTTGCTAAGATGGGTGGCTATATTGTCGGTAAAAAAGATTTAGTGGAAAATGCTCGTCTTGCACTTACCGCTCCAGGTTGCACTGATGAAGGAGCAACAATTGGTAACTTGCATGACTTCTATGAGGGCTTTTTCTTAGCACCTAATGTAACTGGTATGGCTGAAAAAGGTATGATTTTTGCGGCAGCCTTGTTTGCTAAAATGGGAATGAATGTCACTCCCGCATGGGATGAAAAGCGTAGCGACATTATTGAAACAATTATCTTTAATGATCCTGACAAAATGATCAAATTCGTTCAAGAAGTACAAAAGAATTCTCCAATTGACTCTTTTGTTACTCCAGAAGCAGTTCCAATGGAAGGCTACGAAGATAAGATTATTATGGCAGCGGGGAACTTTGTTTCAGGCTCAACTATTGAGTTTTCTGCAGATGGTCCAGTTAGACCACCTTATGCGGTTTATATGCAAGGTGGCTTAACATATGCGCATGATAAAGTAGCTGTTATTAATGCTGTAAGGGATACATTCTTTAATCAAAAATAATTTTAAATTTTTACTAGACCAATTTGACATTTATAAATTGGTCTGCTATTGTATTAGTCAGTTCTAGGAGATAAAAATAAATCATAGGACCATATCAATTTAATATTTTTGTTTTTATAGGTGGATAAAACTATGAGTAAACAATATACTGCAGAAGAAATTAGAAAAGAAGTTGAAGATAAAGACGTTAGATTTTTACGTCTTTGCTTTACTGATATTAATGGTACTGAAAAGGCTGTTGAAGTACCTAAGAGTCAATTAGACAAAGTTTTGAATAACGATATTCGTTTTGATGGTTCTTCAATTGATGGCTTTGTTCGTCTTGAAGAAAGTGACATGGTTTTATATCCTGACTTTTCAACTTGGACAGTTTTACCTTGGGGTGATGAACACGGTGGTAAGATTGGACGTTTGATTTGTTCAGTTCATACAACTGATGGCAAGCCTTTTGCAGGTGACCCAAGAAACAACTTGAAGCGTGTTATTGGTCAAATGAAAGAAGCAGGCTTTGATACATTTGATATTGGTTTTGAAATGGAATTTCACCTTTTCAAGTTAGATGAAGATGGTAATTGGACTACCGACGTTCCAGATCATGCATCATACTTTGATATGACTTCAGATGATGAAGGCGCAAGATGTCGTCGTGAAATCGTTGAAACTTTGGAAGGTATGGGCTTTGAAGTTGAAGCAGCTCACCATGAAGTAGGTGATGGTCAACAAGAAATTGACTTTAGATTTGATGATGCATTGACTACTGCAGATAGATGCCAAACCTTCAAGATGGTTACTCGTCAAATTGCAAGAAAGCATGGTTTGTTTGCTACATTTATGGCTAAGCCTGTTGAAGGCCAAGCTGGTAACGGTATGCACAACAATATGTCACTCTTTAAGGGTAAGCGTAATGTCTTCTACGATGAAAATGGTGAATTCCACCTTTCAGATACTGCTCTTTACTTCTTAAATGGTATTTTGGAGCACGCTCGTGCAATTACTGCAATTGGTAACCCAACTGTTAACTCATACAAGCGTTTGATTCCTGGTTTTGAAGCTCCTGTATACATTGCTTGGGCTGCTAAGAACCGTTCACCACTTGTACGTATTCCTAGTGCTGGTGAAATTAACACTCGTTTGGAAATGCGTTCAGCTGACCCAACTGCTAACCCATATCTTTTACTTGCTGCATGTTTGACTGCTGGTCTTAACGGCATTAAGGAACAAAAGATGCCAATGAAGCCAGTTGAAGAAAACATCTTTGAAATGACTGAAGAAGAAAGAGCAGAACATGGTATCAAACCATTGCCAACTACTCTTCACAACGCAATTAAGGCATTTAAGAATGATGATTTAATCAAGTCAGCTTTAGGTGATCACTTAACTCATAGCTTTATTGAATCTAAAGAATTAGAATGGTCTAAGTATTCACAATCAGTTTCAGATTGGGAACGTCAACGTTACATGAACTGGTAAAATAGCTAATTAATAAGAATCCTCATAGTTCGAAGCTATGAGGGGTTTTTGTTGTATAATCAAAAATGGATATTTTGATTATAACGATGGAGAAAAAAGTTGAACAAAAAGATAAAAGTTGGGTTAATTACTTGTTGTAGTTTGTTACTTTTGACAGGGTGCAGTCCCGTGAGTCATAAAACGCAGCATCAAGAAAAGAAAATAGCGGTAGTCAAAAAACATTCTTCTAAGAAAATCGTAAATGAAGATGGAGTCAGGTTATCTACAAAGCTGACACCTAAAGAAATTGCAAGTGCTATTACGGTGTGTGCTGCAAATAAATATCATGGAACTTGGGTAAAAGTATTAAATGAAGCAAGAACTAATGGCTTAAAAATTAGTTTTCATAATCGAAGCGATTATCCCAAAATCACTAATGGTCAGGGATATGTATATGGAGTAAGTGCTGATAAACAAAATAGTGGAGCATGCTATACATTAAATGATGACCAGATTTTTATCTATGATAATCAAACTGAATTAGGCTCAATTACAGTAGATAAAATGGTTAAATATTTAAATACACATAATAGTGCTGGCATTGTTAAAAGACTAGCTAATGATGTGGTTTTAGGTACAGCTGATAATAATTCAAATGGCTCTAGTACTACGAAAATAGCAGGCGATAGAGGTTTAGATAATGCACCTGCAGAGATGCTAGGAACTTGGTACTCATATGATAATCATGAAAAAGCAACCGTAACTTTTACTGAACATACTATCGAAGAGACAGAAGATGGGCGTACAGTTACGACAGAACTGCATAAAATGAACCCAGATCGTGATCGCGGTGATCATGATCAAGATAAGGCTTATTGGGCTAAAACCAAGCATTGGGCAACTATTTCTAAGTTTAAAGTGCCTGAAAGCAAGCCAAAAGATAATAAGCTGTACTATAACATCTATGGTTGGAATGAAACCGCTGGCGATGGTGAGTTTTATGCTCTCCATACAGAAGAAAGTCAACCTGTATTAATATTAGCTGGAGGTGCAGGCATATGGACCGATGCGGTATATTGGAAAACACCAGAATTAGCTCAAAAATATGCTGGAAAGAAGTTCCATGATTTGCGTTATCGAGAAATGGATTAATTTGCTAAAAAAGCTTTAATGAATTTAACAAAATCAACTTTCTAATGTAAAATGCTATATAATAAAAATGCTAATTAGTATCCCTAATTTTCGTTAGGGGTATTTTTGTATTATCGGGAAGAATGTTGAAAGTATTGCAATGAGCAAAAAGATATTAGTATTAATTTTTTTAATAGCTACAGCTCTAAATCTCAGTGCTTGTAGTCAAAATTCCACTCAGCATGATAAAAGTGTCGACAACAATACTCAAAAGCAAGTTTCAAAGAATTTAACTGCTAATAAATTAACCAAGACATCACAGGCTAGTGCAATTACAATTTATGCAGCCATGAAATATAAAGGAAAATGGCAAGACGCATATAAGCAAGCGGTAAAAAATCATTTAAGTATCAGTATTAAAAGTAAAACAGGTTTTAGCCGTATTTTTAAAGGGCAGGGCTATATTTACCAGGTTACTGGTAACGGAAAAGAACAAAATACTTTCTACACGTTGAAGAAAGATGAAGTCTCATTTTTTAACCATAAAAAGAAAATAGCTACTGTTAGTTTGAATTCGATTTTAACTTTTTTAAATGATCATCAAAAATCTGAAGAAGTGAAAAGATTATCTGCTAAGACTGTATTGGGTGCTCGGATTACTTCAAATAAATATGGGGTTAAAGGGGATGCAGGGTTAGCTTATATTCCTAAAAAACTTCGTGGTATTTGGTACAATAAAAAGGGTAAAAAGCTAGTGATCACTGCTCATACTATTGAAGGAGAAGAGATTCATAGGATATCAACTGCTGTAGTTACTACGGAATCCTTCCAACAAACTAAGCACTGGGCTAGAGCTCGAATCGAGAATATTAATGGTATTGATTGTTATCATGTCCAAAGCTTAGGAGCACAAAACTTTGGCTTTTTGTATACTGTACAAAAAAATGGTAGAAATCCGGCGGTAGTAACCTATAGTGTAGATACCGGAGATTATCTTGATTCCTATTGGAAATCAACAACAATTGCTAAAAATAATGTGAATGCTGAATTTAAAAGCTTAAAGTAAGTATAAGTTTTAGGAAATTTTTGCTTTAAAAGTTGGCATTTATTCTTTTTCATAATATTATTAGGAAAAGCAATAGAAACGAATAAGAAAAGGGGAAATTCTGTTGAAACATAAATTAACTGTGTTGGTTGCAATTTCTGCGGCTTTAACTTTAGCAGGATGCAGTCAAACTACACAAAGCAATACACAATCATCACAATCTAAAACAAGTAAAGTTGCTAAGAATTCAAGTGATAACTCTAGTACTTCAACAGCTAGTTCCAAGAATAAAGATACATATACTAAGTTGTCTGCAAGCAAGATGGATTACAAGACCACTGCCAGTGCCATTGCAGTTTATGCGGCACAAAAATACGGTGATACTTGGGAAATTGCTGTTAATGCCGCTAAGCAAGGAAATTTAGGTGTAGCATTTAGAAGTAAAGATGCTACAGGCATTACCTCAGATAATAGCGGTTATGTTTATGAAGTTAGTGGTACCGGCAAGAGCAGTAATGCGCGTTATATGCTAGCTGGTGATGGTGCCAATAAACAAGTTACTATTTTTGTTAAGCAACGTAATTTAGGAACTACTAGTTTGAAAGATATCGTTGCTTACCTTAACCAAAAGAATGATGCTGATTTAGTAAAACAATTAGCTGAAAAAACACAATTAAATGTCAAATTAGAAGGCGATGAAGATGCACAAAAGACTACAACTACTAGTGCTAGTGTGATTCCTTCATCACTTCAAGGTACTTGGTACACTGCTGATACAGGCAACGGCAATATTGACACTTTGACTGTAACTGATAATAAAATTAATGATGAAGCTGGTTTTAGCATGAATGTTAAGGCTAAGAACAGTGGTTCAAGTACTTCAGATGGTTATATGAAGCAAACTACAATTAATGGTATTAGTTTCTATAGCTTTACCAATATGGGTCAAACTCCAGGACAGGGTAGTACATACTTGGCACCACATACTGAAGATGGTCAAAGTGTGATCGTCTCAGCTAATTCAAACGGCCGCACTAATGCTGTTTACTGGAAGAGTGAAGCTCTTGCAAAGAAGAATTCTAATAAGCAATTTAGTGATTTGAAGTATTAGATTATGAATGTAAAAAAGACGTCGATTGTCGACGCCTTTTTTAGTTTGGATTAATTAAATCTTCTAGTTTAAATTTTCCATTTTTGTAATCAATTACAAGAATAGAACAATTGCCAAATCTCTTTTTTAAAAATTGCTGTGGATCAACTCCGATGGCAATTAAGAAAT
This sequence comes from Lactobacillus sp. UMNPBX17, assembly GCF_002553735.1. Lineage (NCBI taxonomy): Bacteria > Bacillati > Bacillota > Bacilli > Lactobacillales > Lactobacillaceae > Lactobacillus > Lactobacillus sp. UMNPBX17. Next base: position 21,105 of record NZ_PCYT01000016.1, on the reverse strand, counting down.
TAAAGCAGGCTCCGGCATGTGAGACGGCAATAACTTTCTCATTGGGTTGGGCTTTAGCCATAAAACTTGAAATTGTATCAAATACACGCTTTTGCACGTCTTTTTGATTTTCACCACCATATTGAACAAAAAAATCGTTGTAAGGAACTTGAGGGTTAAGACGTTCATCTTGACCTTCGAAAGAACCGAAATACTCTTCTTTTAAGCCTTTTAGTCTTTGATAAGATATTGTTTATTAGTAACAATTTCTAAAGTATCGCTAGCTCTGAGACTGTCAAGAAGTTTGTGTAAATAGATCTTTCTCATCGATTGATTTTTTATCCTTTATTTAGTCAAAATAAGATAACGGACTACATTATGATAATTATAATTCTTGTAAGCCTTTTCATTAACAAAAATAATGTTTTGGTGTAATAATGAAAGCTGAACAGATTTATAAAATTTATGTAGAAAGAGGCACAAGATATGACAGTATATTACAAAGGATTCCCACAAAGCGATCGGGAAGAATATTTGCATATGATTAATGTCGATGAACTTGAACAAAGAGTTAAGAAAATTATGCCAGAAGGGGCATATTACTACATTGCTTCTGGTTCAGAGAATGAATGGACATGGCGTAATAACACCGCAGCCTTTAATCATTGGCAAATTATTCCTCGTGCCTTAACTGACATGGAAAATCCTTCTACAGCTACTGAATTCATGGGGATGAAGCTCAAGACTCCAGTAATGATTTCACCAATTGCATGTCACGGAATTGCACATACAATGGCTGAAGTTGATACGCAAAAGGGTGCTGCAGCTGCTGGTGCATTGTTTGCATCAAGTACCTATGCTAACAAGAGTGTTGAAGATATTGCTAAAGCCGCTCCAGATGCTCCAAGATTTTTCCAACTTTACTTAAGTAAGGATTGGAAATTTAACGAAATGGTCTTTGATGCAATTAAAAAGACAGGTTATAAGGGCATTTATTTGACTGTTGATGCTTTAGTATCAGGTTATCGTGAAGCTAACTTGAGAACTAAATTTACTTATCCAGTTCCATTGGACTTCTTTACCCGCTATCTTGATGGTAAGGGTGAAGGACAAAGTGTAGCTCAAATGTATGCTTCATCAGCTCAAAAGATTGGTCCTGAAGATGTTCGTCGCATTAAGGAAGAAACTGGCTTACCTGTAATTGTTAAGGGTGTTGAATCTGTTGAAGATGCTTATAAAGCAATGGGTGCTGGCGCTGATGGTATTTATGTTACCAACCATGGTGGCCGTCAATTAGATGGTGGTCCTGCAGCTATTGATGTTTTGCCAGCAATTGCCAAGGCTGTTAACCACCAGGTACCAATTATCTTTGATTCCGGCGTACGTCGTGGCTCACATGTCTTTAAAGCATTAGCATTGGGTGCCGATATGGTTGGTATCGGTCGTCCATATCTTTATGGTTTAGCCTTAGGTGGAGCACCAGGTGTTCAAAGTGTAATTGATCAATTAGACAAAGAATTGTTGATCGATATGCAATTAACAGGATGCAAGACTATTGAAGACGTTAAACATGCTAAAATTGCACATATTAATTACACTGCAGATAATTTGGATTCAATTACTTCTCCTGACAGAATGAAGCCATATCCAAAGACAGCCGATAATCAAATTAAGACAAATGGTGCCTCTGATGCAACGTCAGGAGCATCAGAGCATTAAATAACTAATTTAAAAAAATCTTCTTTTAATAAGATGATTTTTTTATTTTTAGTAGGTCACTTTCTTAACTAATACTGATATAAGTACGATTATCTGATTAAAAAGAACCGATTATTTAATAACATAAAAACATTTTTAAAAAATTTTATGAGGAATAAAGCTGAATAATTTATAAATACTAATAATAACAGCTGTTGTTGTAAGGCCTAAAGTGAAAAATTAGAATAAAATAAGATAACACTACTGAAAACGCATTATTTCCCGACTTGAAAGACTTTTTAAGAGGTATACACTATAAGTGAGCCTATTAAAAGATTAGGGAGTTTAGAATTTTATGGAGGCGTAATTATGAATGTGTTAAGTTTAGCACGTTTCCAATTCGCAATGACGACCATATTCCACTTCTTCTTTGTACCATTTACAATTGGTACAATCTTCGTGGTTGCGATTATGGAATCAATGTATGTCCACACTGGAAACCCTAATTATCGCAAAATGACTAAATTCTGGGGAAATGTCTTCCTCTTAACTTTCGCCGTTGGTGTGGTAACTGGATTAATTCAGGAATTCCAATTCGGTATGAATTGGTCAGATTATTCAAGATTCATGGGTGATATTTTCGGAGCTCCATTAGCATTTGAAGCCTTGCTATCATTCTTTATTGAATCAACATTTATTGGTCTTTGGTTATTTACCTGGGATCGTGTAAAGAAGGGCTTGCACCTATTCTTTGCATGGATGATTGTCTTTGGTACTTTAACTTCAGCACTTTGGATTTTGACAGCTAACTCATTTATGCAGCATCCCGTTGGATTTAGTATCCGCGGTGGTCGTGCAGTCATGGTTGACTTTGGTGCATTGCTTAGCAACCGTCAATTATTATATGAATATACTCACGTAATTTTTGGTGCATTGCTTACCGGTGCTACCGTTCTTACAGGTTTAGCTGCATTCCAATTACTTAAAAAGCGTAGCATATCAGATGTTAACAAGAAGATTTATCATAAAACTATTCGTTTAGGATTGGTTTTAATGTTAATTTTCTCATCTTGTGAGTTTGTTGCCGGTGACTTCCAAATGAGATATTTGGTTCATGAACAACCAATGAAGTTCGCTGCAGCAGAAGGTGTAACGACTACGACCGGTGAAAAAGCACCATGGACTGTAGTTGGCTATGTCGATCCTAAGACTCATGACATGAAAGGAAACATTGATATTCCCGATGTATTGAGTATTCTTTCATACCACAAGACCATAGGCGCCGTAACTGGTATGAAAGAAGTTAATAAGCAACTTGAAAAGAGATATGGAACTAAGATTGACAACCATAAGATGGATTATTATGTTCCAGCTAACACTTTGTTCTGGTCATTCCGTGTAATGTGTGGCTTTGCTGCATTATTATTCTTAGTTTCAATTGTAGGATTGATCATGACACGCAAAGGCAAAGAAAGTCTTTACAGCCATCGTTGGTGTCTATGGGTACTGGCAATTTTGACTTTCTCACCATTTATTGTTAATACTGCAGGTTGGTTAATTACTGAACTTGGTCGTTATCCATGGACTGTTTATGGACTATTTACTATTGCACAAAGTGTATCACCAAGTGTATCAGCAACATCATTGTTAATTTCCAATATTGTTTACTTCTCATTGTTTACAATTTTGGCAATTGTAATGATTGCTTTAACTGTTCGCTTCTTGCGTAATGACCCAGAAGAATGGGAAAAAGCTGGAGACGAAAAGAGAGCTACTGATCCATTTGCAAAGGGGGCCTTTTAAATGTCAGCGTCAGTTTTGCAAATATTATGGTTTATCTTATTAGCCGTTTTGTTTTCCGGCTTCTTCTTCCTGGATGGTTTTGACTTCGGTGTGGGAATGGCTGTAAAAACATTAGCTTATAATGATGCCGAAAGAACTCAAATTGTCAGAACTATTGGACCTGTGTGGGATGGTAATGAGGTATGGCTTATTACCGCAGGTGGTGCTATGTTTGCATCATTCCCATATTGGTATGCAACATTATTTTCAGGATACTACATTATTTTGCTGATTATCTTGGTTGGCTTAATTATTCGTGGTGTATCCTTTGAGTTTAGGTCAAAGAGTAGTGCAGCCCATCGTCATATTTGGGATAACATAATGGCAATCGGGAGTTTCCTTGTTCCATTCTTCTTCGGAATCATGTTTATCTCAATGATTAAAGGGATGCCAATCGATGCAAATGGTAATATTTATGGTCATTTCTTCGATTACATTAACTGGTTCTCAGTAGTAGGTGGTGTTGCTTTAACACTTCTTTGCTACTTACATGGTTTGAACTATATTACTTTAAAGACAAAAGGCGTAATTTCAGATCGTGCCCAAAATTATGCTCATGCACTTTACTGGGTACTCTATATTGGTGAAGTTATTTTTGCTTTACTATTATTCTTCCAAACAGACTTCTTAAAGGTTCATCCAATTTTGACTCTAATCTGCCTAGCTTTAATCGTGGGCTTCTCAGTTGCAGCACACGTTTCAACCTTTAAGAACAAGCAAGGTACCGCTCTTACATTTAGTGGTCTTACCTTGATTTCATTGGTAGCATTAATCTTCTGCGGATTGTTCCCAAGAGTAATGATCTCATCAATTAGTAGCAAATACGATTTGATGATCCAAAGTGCATCATCATCAAATTACACTTTAGTTGTAATGACAATTGCTACTGTAATCTTGGTACCTTGTGTTTTGGCTTACACAATCTGGGCTTACTGGATTTTCCGCAAGCGGATTGCAATGCCTAAAATTGGAGAGGTTAAATAATGATTGATCGACAGCTATTCAAACTTGCTGGCGCTAGTGCAATCATGAGAAAGCTTGCAGTGATTGAGATTCTGCAGGCTTTTTTCATAATTGGTCAGGCTTTGGCATTAAGTGCAGTTTTGACGGGACTTTGGGAAGGTCATGCTTTAAATTGGCTATTATTATTGCTATTTATTGTATGCTTTGCCTTGCGTCAATTGATTAATACTATTAGGGATGCAATTTTAAATAAATATTCTGGAAAAATTGCAGAAGACTTACGAGAAAAACTTTTAACCAAAGTATTTAATGAAGGACAAGCTCTAGTTCAAAAGCAGGGAACGGGTAGCTTGATTACGATGGCTTTGGATGGAGTTGATGAGGTTCGACAATATGTCAAACTGATTTATAGCAAAGTCCTTACGATGATGATCGTTCCGATCATAGTGTTTATCTGCATGCTTTGTTTAAATTGGCTTTCTGCAGTAATTCTGCTTTTGATGTATCCTTTAATTGTTCTTTTCATGATAATTTTGGGACATGCAGCACAAGATAAGGCGATTAAACAATTTGGTCGTTTCCAGGTTTTATCAAATAATTTTATTGATTCCTTACGTGGTATTGATACACTAAAATATTTGGGCCTAAGCAAGCGCTATTCAAAAAGTATTTATCGTTTAAGTGAAAACTTTCGCAAGAAAACAATGGCAGTGTTAAAAGTCGCAATGCTTTCAACTTTTGCTCTTGATTTCTTTACTACTTTATCAATTGCTATCATTGCAGTTTTTCTTGGTTTTGATTTGATGAATGGAAAAATCAATTTATTTCCTGCTTTGGGGATCTTGATTTTAGCACCAGACTTTTTCTTACCAATCCGAGATTTTGCAGGCGATTTTCATGCCACTCTAAATGGAAAAAATGCGTTTAAGAGAATTAATGAGTTAATCGCTGCTCCGAAAGAACCTGTAAAGAAAATTGCATTAACTGACTGGAGTGCAAATGATGAGTTAATAATTAATGACCTGCGTTTCAATTATTTAAAGGGTGCAGAAATTGGACCAATTAATTTTAAGATTAAAGGCTATCAAAAAATCGGAATTATCGGTATGAGTGGTTCTGGTAAGAGTACTTTGATTAACCTAATTAGTGGCTTTTTAACACCAAGTCAAGCTGATATTGAAATAGAAGGTCATAAAACTAACACGATGAACATCCCTGATTGGCAGAGGCAATTAATCTACATTCCGCAACAGCCATATGTTTTTTCAAAGTCTTTACGTGAAAATATTGCTTTTTATCACCCTGAAGCAACTGATCAAGAAATATTGCAGGCTATTCATGTCATGGGATTAGATGATTTATTAAACGACTTGCCTAAGGGCTTAGATACGGTTATCGGTCAAGGTAAAAGAGCTTTGTCTGGTGGTCAAGCGCAAAGAATTGCTTTAGCAAGGGCATTTCTAGATCCTAAACGTAAAGTGATGATCTTTGATGAGCCAACTGCTCACTTAGATATTGAAACTGAAATTGATTTGAAGACTAAAATGTTGCCTTTAATGCAAAAGCGCCTGGTCTTCTTTGCCACTCACCGGTTGCACTGGTTAAAAGAAATGGATTATATCCTAGTCATGAATCATGGACAGCTAGTAGGTCAGGGAACGTTTGCAGATTTGCAGGCAAATAATAGTTACTTTATTGATTTAATTCACGGAATGAGAGGCGAAAGCAATGATCAATAGGATTCCAATTTTAAAAGCTCTAAAAAATGATCGTTGGGTTCGTCCTTTCTTAAAGCGCTACAAAAAAACTTTGATCTTAGCAATTTTCTTGGGTATTTTGACGTTCTTCTGCGGTGGAGGATTGATGTTCTGCGCAGGTTACTTGATTAGTAGATCTGCTGCACGACCTGAAAATATTTTACTAGTTTATGTACCGATAGTTTTGACCAGAGCATTTGGTGTGTTCCGTCCAGCTGTCCGTTATGTTGAACGGTTAGTAAGTCATAACTGGGTCTTTAGAATGACTTCCAAATTCCGCCAGCAGCTTTATGATTCGTTGGAACGGGATGCTACTAATTTTAATAGTAAGTATCAACTAGGCGATATCTTAGGCTTATTGTCTGATGATGTTAGCCACATTCAAAACCTGTATTTAAGATCTATTTTTCCAATGATGGTAGCTTGGGGCCTATATGCAATTATTGTAATTGGCTTAGGTTGGCTATCTCCATTAATGGGATTATGGATGCTAGTAGTTTTTGGCTTAATTATTTTTGCTATTCCAATTTGGTCAGTGCTTGTAAACGGAGCTAGACAGACCTATGAAAAGCAGATGCAAGATAAACTGTATGCTGATCTGACAGATAACGTGATGGGTGTCAACGATTGGGTTTTATCCGGTCGTGGTTCAGCCTTTTTGAAGCTCCATGTTAAAGATCAACAAGAACTTTTTGAAGTTGATCAGGTGATGAAAAAGTTTGAACGTTGGCGTGATTATACTTTTCAGCTAGTATATCTGTTAGCGATTGTCAGTTTGATAATTTGGGGCATGTTTCGCTTTGGTCAAAGAGATACCTATTATACAAACTGGATTGCAGCGTTTGCATTGGCACTATTTCCAACCGTGTCAGCCTTTGCGGGATTGCCAGCCGCAGCTCAGGAAACAAATATTTATAAGGATTCGTTAAATCGATTAAATAATTTACCTGGACCAGAAGTTGAAAATAAGAAAGCAATTACCCTTAAGGCTCCATATGAAATTGATTTTAAGGATGTGCATTATACTTATCCCAAGACTGATAAAGAGATTTTGCACGGTCTTAATTTAACCATTAAGAATGGTGAAAAGTTAGCAATTTTAGGACGTAGTGGTGCTGGTAAAAGCACGCTCGCTTCATTATTGCGTGGAGATCGTACTCCTGATAGCGGTAGTATTACGCTAAATGGAATTTCGACAGATCAATTTGGTGATCAGATTGCTAATTATTTCAGTATAATTAATCAAAATCCTTACTTGTTTAACACAACAATTGGCAATAATCTCCGCTTAGGAAATGAAGATGCTACAGATGATCAATTGTGGGATGTGTTAAGACGAGTAGGATTAGATCAAATGGTTGAAAAACTGCCGCAGGGTTTAGAAACAGAAGTAGATGAAGCAGGTTTACGTTTTTCAGGTGGTGAGCGTCACCGCTTGGCTTTGGCAAGAATTTTGTTAAAAGATACGCCGATTGTATTGCTTGATGAGCCAACAGTAGGATTAGATCCTATTACTGAACAAGCTGTGATCGATACTTTTATGACTCAGCTTAAAGGAAAAACTTTGATTTGGATTACACACCACTTGCAGGGAATTGATCAAATGGATCAGGTTATTTTCCTAGAAGATGGGAAAATTTATATGCAAGGCAGTCCAAAAGAGTTGTGGCAAACTGAGCAGCGTTATCGTGAATTAAAGAGAGCAGATCAAGGTCTGTGAGGAAAAAGCAATGTTAACAAATAAAGTACCTGAAAAAGACGTTAATGATTTATTTACCCGCGTTGCTCCCAATTATGATTTGATGAATAATATGGTCAGTTTGGGCATCCAGAATATTTGGCGGAAACAATTTTTAACCAGATTAAATTTGAAAAGCACAGATCAATGTTTAGATTTATGTTGTGGCACTGGCGATTCTACTATTGCTTTAGCGAAAAAAGTTAAATTGGTAACTGGCCTAGACTTTAATCAAGCAATGTTAAAACTGGCCCACGAAAAGATAGTGAAAAAGCATTTGCAACCGAAAGTTAAATTAGTTAACGGGGATGCAATGAATTTGCCTTTCGCGGCGAGAAGTTTTAATTGTGTTACCATTTGTTTTGGCTTACGCAATGTGCCCGATGCAGAAAAGACCATTAAAGAAGCTTATCGGGTTTTAAAACCTGGCGGACAATTTGCCATTTTAGAAATGTCGCAGCCTAATAATCAGATCATTAAATTAGGTTGGCGTGCGTATTTTGAAATTTTCCCTTATTGGGCAAAGCTGGTTAAGAGCAATGTGCGAGATTATCAATATTTATCTAAAACAAGTAAAGAATTTTTATCTGCTCAACAATTAAAGCAATTATTAGTTAAAAATGGATTTAGTCATGTCGCGGTTAAGAAATTAACTGGTGGAGCGGCAGCGATTCATATAGGAATTAAATAGATAAAAATTAGATGTATCGAAAGGATGTGGGCTAATGGCTTTAAATGTATTTTTGGAATTAATTGAAATTAAGGCCAAGACAGCTAGTGTAATACCATTTTTGTTAGGAATGTGCTTTAGTAAATTTTATTATCATCAACTAAATTGGCAGCTAGCTTTAATCTTCTTTATTGCGATGTTTTTATTCAATATGGTTGTCGATATGTTTGACAATTATTGCGATTATTATCATGCGGATAGTAAGAGTTACCAAGAAAAAACTAATATCATTGGTCGAGAAAATATTAACCCTAAGTTGGTTTTGGGTTTAATAATCGGATTTAGTGTGATTTCGGCATTGTTAGGTCTTTATCTTGTAAGTCAAGCTGGGTTGCCTGTTTTATGGATGGGTATCTTCTGTTTTGCCGTTGGGTATCTATATTCGTTTGGTCTGCATCCAATTTCAAGTTTGCCATTAGGCGAGCTATTTTCCGGTTTCACCATGGGCTTTATGATTGTTTTACTGAGCGTATACCTTAATACCTATCAAGTCTTTACCTGGAATTGGTTAACTATTGGACAAATCTTTTTGGTAGCTCTGGCAGATGAATTATGGATCTCTAATTTAATGCTGACCAACAATTTATGTGATGCTCAAGAAGACGAAGATAATCACCGTACGACTATCATTCATTTTATTGGTAAAAAGGGCGGATTAATCGCTTTAACCGTCAAAAATGTATTGGCATTTTTGATTATTGGAATTTTACCTTTCTTGGGACTTGCACCAAAAACTGTTTGGCTAACGATCTTAATCGTTCCATTTATCTATCAACAAAATAAGATAATTATTCATAAACAAGTTAAAACGGAAACCTTTAGTACCGGTGTTAAAACACTGTTAGTAGGGTCTGCCGCATATCTATTTACATATTTCTTAGGAATTATATTTTAAAAGAGTAGGAGGATTCAATCATGAAAAAGGTTGTTGTATTAGGTGCTGGTTTTGCCGGCATTAAGACCGTCGTTAAACTGCAAAAAAAATTGCGTGAAGAAGTTAAGATTATTTTAGTTGATCGCAATCCATTTCACTGTGAGACATTCCGTTTGTATGACGTGGTATCTGGTGAAGCGCCATACACCGCAATATCGTATCCAGTAGCAGATGTGATTAATCCAAAGATGACTACCTTTATCCAAGATGAAGTTAAGAAAATTGATTACCAAAATAAAACGGTAGAATTAGCCAAGCATACTCCTTTAAAATATGATTATTGTGTAATTGGATTAGGCTTTACGTTAAGCACATTTGGAATCGATGGCGTGCAAGAACATGCATTGCCTATGTATAATGTGGAATCTGCCGAGGCTATTCGGAATCATCTGTATGCAAGCATGCGTGATTATAAAAAGACTAAGAATCCGAATGATTTGGTAATAACAATGTGTGGGTCAGGCTTTCAGGCAGTAGAAGTAACCAACGCTATAGCTATGAATAGACCTCGTTTTGCCAAATTAGCAGGAGTTAGTCCTGATCAAATCAAAATCAAGATGTTTAATAGCTCTAAGAGAATGTTGCCAATGTTTGGCGATAAGCAATGTAATTATGCTTTGAATAAGATCAAAGAAAATGATATTGATATCATTAATCAAGCGCGCATTAGTCAAATTCAAGCGGATGGCGTTTGCTATAAGATTGGTGATCAAGCTGAAGAAAAGAAGTTGGCAACTAATAACATAATTTGGATGATGGGCTTTAGTGGTAATCCAGTAATTGCGGACTCTGGTTTTAAGGGACAACGTGACAAGATTACAGTAACTGATCATTTAACAGCTCCTGAAAGTGAAGACATCTATGTTTTAGGGGATGTTGCTTCAGTGCCACAACCAGGAAAGAGCTGGCCTTTGCCAAATACTGGTCAATTAGCTTTATCTATGGCTAATTATGCAGCCGATGATATTTATGCGAGAGTGAATGGCTATAGTCGTCCTAACCCATTTGTTTACCATGACTTAGGTGTTGTGGTTGATTTGGGTAAAAGTGCTGTAGGCTTAGCATTAGGCGTTAAATTATATGGCTATTGGGCTTCAGTGATGAAGAAGATCACTATTGATAAATCGATCTTTGAAACCGGCGGCGTTAAAGGAACGTTGTCTATTGGTCGTTTTGACTTTTATCATTAAAATAAAAATTTACATAAATAAAATAAGTGATGGATCTTTGATGATTCATCGCTTATTTGTTTTGGTATTATATTTCTTTCTGAATTCGGTCGGTGAAATCTGATATCTTTTACGAAAAAGGCGATTAAAGCTCTGATAGCTTTGAAAACCGGAAGAAAGTGCAATGTAAGAAATCGTTCCAGAATCCGATTTTAGTAGTTCACTTGTTCTTTTTAAGCGGTAATCGATTATAAATTGTTCTGGACTTTGATTAGAGTTTTTCTCCTGAATTTTTAATCATAAAAAACAAGAATTTATCATAGATCGCGGAAATTGCGGAGTTCATTTTGGTGAAAGTTATGGCAATAGTCGCAGTTGTCATTTAAATCTAGATCAAAAAATAAAAGTTAGAATCTTACAAGATGAATCTTCAGCTGAAATTTTCTTAGATGATGGTAAAAAAGTATTTTCAATGCGAGTTTTTCCTGATGAAAAAGCTAATCGAATTTTTGTAACAAGTGAAAATGGTGAAGCTAAAGTAGAAGGTACTATTTATCAATTAAGATCAGCTGAACTATAAAAAAGAAGCATAGAAAGTTCTATGCTCCTTTTTAGTAAGTAGAATACGGAGAAAAATATGCAAAATTTAATTACAGTTGATGAAGAAAATAAAGTTTTTCATTTACACAATAAACAAATATCATATTTATTTTCAGTGGAACAGGGAGCTACTTTAGCTCATTTATATTTTGGTAAAAGAATTCGAAAATATCATGGACAGTTAAAATATCTCCGTTTGCTTCGAGGCTTTTCAGGCAATTTGGCTGATGTACCAGGACGTGAGTTTTCTCGTGATACTTTGCCTGAAGAATATAGTAGTGCAGGCGAAATGGATTATCGCACACCAGCAACGGTTTTATATCAAAAAAATAGTTCAAATTCTATTTTGTTAAGATATAAGAGTTATGAAATAGTTGCAGGGAAGCCAAAATTGAATGGTTTGCCACATAGTTGGGTTAAAGACGAAGATGAAGCCCAAACTTTGATTGTTACTCTTGAAGATCAATTAACTCAGGTGGAATATCAATTGTTTTATACAATTTTTAGAGATTTACCAGTTATTTCTAGAGCTGTAAAAATAATTAATTCTGGAGAAGAAGTCGTTCACTTAAGAAAAGCCGCTTCAATGCAAATTGATTTTGGCAATGAAGATTTTGAAGCAATTACCTTGCCCGGAGCGCATGCCAATGAACGTCATCTGCAAAGAAGCAAGATTGATCAGGGGATTCGCGTCTATGGTAGTCATCGTGGCGCTTCCAGTCATCAGATGAATCCATTTCTTGCTTTAGTTAGACCTAATACAGATGAATTTGCAGGAGACGCATATGGTTTTACTTTTGTTTATTCAGGTAATCATATGTTTGAACTTGAGAAAGATCAAATTAATCAAATCCGTTTAAATATTGGGATAAACGATTTTAATTTTGATTGGAAACTGGAGCCAAATGAAGATTTTCAGACTCCGGAAGTTTTGATGACTTATTCTCCAAATGGCATAAATCAAATGAGCCAGACATTTCATCAAGTGATTTTTGACCATATTATTCGCAGTAAATTCAAAAATAAGGTTCGACCTATTTTGGTTAATAATTGGGAAGCAACGTATTTCGATTTTAATGAAAAGAAATTACAAGCAATTGTTGATCAAGCTAAGGATTTAGGGATTGAAATGTTTGTCTTGGATGATGGCTGGTTTGGACACAGGGATGCGGATAATTCATCTTTAGGCGATTGGTTTGTCGATCAGAGAAAGTTTCCTACTGGTTTGAGTCATTTTATTGATTATGTACATAATAAAGGATTAAAATTTGGTATTTGGTTTGAACCAGAGATGATTTCCTATGATTCTGAATTATATAAAAAACATCCCGATTATTTGATGCATGTTCCTAATAGAATTCCTAATCCAGATCGTCACCAATATGTGCTTGATTTAGGGAGGAAAGAAGTACGACAAAATATTTTGACCAGATGGTTAAGATCCTAGATCAAAATCAAATTGATTATATTAAATGGGATATGAATCGTCATATCTAAGACATTTATGAAGCAGATTTAACGCCAGATGAGCAGGGTGAAGCATATCATCGTTATATTTTAGGATTATATGATTTGCTTGAAAAATTGACGACCAGATATCCTAATATTTTGTTTGAAGGATGTTCTGGTGGTGGCGGTAGATTTGATGCTGGTATGGCTTATTACACACCGCAAATTTGGGCTAGTGATAATAGTGATGCGATTGCTAGATTAAAGATCCAATATGGCACAAGTCTAGTTTATCCGCAATCATTGATGACCTCACATGTTTCCGTGTGTCCAAATGAACAAAATGGTAGAGTAACACCATTAGCTACACGGGATGCTGTAGCTATGTGGGGATACCTAGGCTATGAACTTGATTTAACTAAATTGAATGATGATGAAAAAGAAGAAGTTAAAAAGCAAATAACTTTATATAAGCAAATTAGAAAGCTTACTCAATTTGGCACTTTATATCGTTTGAAGTCGCCATTTAATAGTAATCAGACTGCTTGGGAAGTAGTTAGTTCAGATAAACGTGATGTAATTTTAACTGTAGTAAATATTCTGAGTTCAGCTCAGCCTAGCTTTACTAAGCCTAAATTAGCTGGCTTGAATCCAGAATATGATTATAAAAATATCGCCACCAATGAAATAATCGGTGGCGATGAATTAATGGACACAGGTATTTATGATGAGGCGGCCCATCAAGATTTTGTGGCTAAAATGTATCATTTTAAAGCAGTCAATTGATTGCCTTGATTGATTCACGTTTATTTAAGTTGCTGTGACAAGTAACAGTTAGAGGAATACTGATATTTTCAGTAATTAAATCTTTAGCAAGACGGACTGCAGTTTTACCCATTTCTTTGGTATCCATATAAACACTGGAAAGAGTAGGAGTTAAAAAGCGATTGATATCAACATCATCAAAACTTACGACTGAAATATCATCAGGAATAGAAATATGGTGGTTGTTAAGAGCTTTGTAAACGCCTAGTGCCATTGGATCGCTTCCCACTACAATTGCTGTAGGCCGCTCTTTCAAATGAATGACTTGATCAGTAATTTTAAGAGCGGAATCTGCAGACCAATCGGTAATAAAAGAGTGACAATATTGATCCAAGTTGTGCAATTTCATCCAGGAAATATAACGAGTTTCTCTCAAGTCGCATTTTTCAGTAGTGATTTTTCCGTCTAAATCCATAATGGAAGATTTACCACCAATATAAACAATATTTTCATGACCAAGAGAATGAAGAAGATCCAAGATGTAAGTAGTTTTTTCTACGAAGTCATTTCGAATAATATTGCAGTTAAGAATATTAGTGTTGACATCGAGAAAAATTACATTATGATTGATGGTTTGAATCGATTTTATAGCTTCAGGCGTCATTTCACCTTCAATTAATACTGCTCCGTAGTTAGCTAAAATAGACCAATCTTTTTCTTGATCATTCATCTTAAAAGGTTGATCAATTCTTAAATGCCATTTTTTAGCTTCATCATTAATCCCCATATGCATATTAAGAAAATATGGATCATCTATTTCTCGTGCATGGTCATGACGCATAATTAATGCAATTGAAAGTTGCGGATCATTTTGTTTAGGGCCCCGCTTTTTCTTGCCTTTGCTGTAATGCAGTTTGTTTGCTACATGAATTACACGTTTTCTTGCTTCGTCATTAATGTGAAAAGTAGGATCATTATTTAAAATGTGGGATACACTTGCAGGTGAAACGCCAGCGATCCGCGCAATATCTCTAATACTTGCCATAAAAGCCACCTCATATTTCTTCTTTTCGTAATTATAACATTTTAAATGAAGCCAAAGAAAAACACGCTATTAAAGCGTGTTTTTTTAGATAATAAAATAGTTTAGACAGTGTGTTGTATAGAAATAATAATCTTATTTATCTTCGTAACCCTTTGGGTGGCCCTTGTGCCACTTCCAAGCAGTTGCGATTACGTCATCAACATTTTCGTGTTTTGGCTTCCAGCCTAAAACAGTTCTTGCCTTAGTTGAATCAGCAACAAGTGAATCAGGGTCACCGCCACGACGTGGTCCCATAGTATAAGGAATATCAATACCAGTAACCTTCTTAGCACTTTCCAAAATTTCAAGGTTGGAGTAACCATGTGCAGTACCCAAGTTGAAGACATCTGACTTGTTAGTCTTCATCATATGCTTCAATGCCAAAATGTGAGCATCGATTAAGTCTTCTACTTGAACATAGTCACGTACATTAGTACCGTCTTTAGTATTGTAATCATCACCAAAGATAGTAAATTTACCATCACCAGAAATAGCACTCTTTAAAATATTTGGAATCAAGTGAGTTTCTGGAGCGTGGTCTTCACCGATAGAACCGTCACTTGAAGCACCAGCAACGTTGAAGTAACGAAGGGCAGTGTACTTAATGCCGTCAGCCTTGTCAGCCCAAGCCATGATCTTTTCCATCATCATCTTGGTTTCACCGTATGGATTGATAGGGTTAAGTGGAGTGTCTTCTGTGATTGGCAATTTCTTAGGAATACCATAAGTTGCGGCAGAACTTGAGAAGACTAAGTATTTAACGTTGGCATCATTCATAGCTTGTAATAATGAAATCATACCAGTAACGTTGTTGTCGTAATACTTAAGAGGCTTTTTAACTGATTCTGGAACAAGTGAGTAAGCTGCAAAGTGCATTACTGCATCGATCTTTTCATCACGCAAAATCTTTGATACTAAGAAAGTATCTTCGATGTCGCCTTGATAAAACTTGGCTTTAGGATCAACAGCTTTTCTGTGACCAGTGTACAAAGCATCTAAGACAACAACGTCATTGCCTTCTTTAACTAATTTACGAACAGCATGTGAGCCGATATAGCCCGCACCACCGATAACTAAAACTTTCATGTGTATAACTCCTTTAATAGTTGTTAACTTTTTACTGAAATCGATTACATTGTAACACACAATTTAGTAAATGATTTACTAAATTCAATAAAATGCTTAAAATTAATTGAGTATAAATGAAAATTCGTGATCTAATTCTGGATTAATATGATAAGCACTCTCAACATCAGAGCCCCAACTATCGATGCCGCCAACGCCTCGAACTGCACCTGCAATTACTAACACAGTTCTGCGAACAAGTGGTAATTCCTCAATATGGGTGGCATTTTCGAGTTCTTCAGCGGTATAAGGCAAACAACTAAAATTGAATGGCTTTTTATCTTGTAGAATTGATAAACTAAATTTTTCATTTGTTTGATCAGAATTATTTTGAGTGGCTTCACGGTTAATAACTAACTTTTTAGTTTGCATGTGCATGCCATTTTCTTGCGGAACCAGATATTTGGTAACCGGTAATCCATCGATATGGAAACGACCTTCTTTAGCTCCGGCCATTCTATCAGGATAAGTTTCGCCGGATAAACCTTCATAATCGAATCCAGTAGCGGCAGTTGGCATAATTAATCGAATACCAATCACAGGTAAGGGTGATAATCCCTTCTTACCATAATAATGCATCGTGACTTTAATGTGACCGACATCATCAATATTATAGATGATTTTTGCATTTGTTGCAGGGATAGTTAAAGTTTGATAAGTAAATGAAATTTGAGCACTGCTTGCATATTCGTGATTGCTGAATTTATTGTTAAATGGAGCAATAGGTAATTCAGGAAAATCATGTTCATCTACTTTTAAATGAATATCAGTACATTTAGTGAACATATCGGCTCCGAGCCATTGAGCGGCCTTTAGATTGAATCCGCTGCCGCGATCGTTATCTGTAGTTGCTCGCCAAAAAGTGGGAGTAGGTACACGATAAAGCCATTCTTTGCCGTGTACTTTTAAAGATTCAAGTCCGCCGCGCTCATAACTAAAGATATATTGAAAATCTTGGCCATTCACGCCAAATGTGCCATCGCCGTAAATAATATGCAATTTTTTATTTGTGTAATCCATAGTAGTATCTAACCTCCTGCATTGCTGGTTTGGGTGTGCGGTCTGCGAACATTAAACCGTCGCCAGAGAATTCATAATCGGAGTGACGATCATCAAAGTCGCCACCGTAACGCAATACGTCCTGTCCGCTGATTTCATCGTGAACTAATAATGCTTGATCAATAAAGTCCCAGATAAAGCCGCCAAAGTATTGTGGGTACTTATCAAGCAGCTTGATGTATGAACCTATGCCACCATCTGAGTTGCCCATATCGTGCATGTATTCGCATTCCATAAATGGTTTCGGTGGATCGTTTTGTAAGTATTCTTCAACTTGTTTTGGTGGCAAATACATACAGCTTTCAACGTCAGAAATTTTATCTTTTAATTCAGGACGATGCACAACCCCTTCATAGTGAACCAAACGTGTGTCATCGTGTGATTTATAAAATTCATTCATTGCGATGATATTGTCACCGGCGTAGGATTCATTCCCAAGTGACCAAAATAGAATAGAAGTGTGATTTTTGAAAGTCTCGTAATTATTGCGTGCCCGATCAATTACCGCTTCCTTCCACTGCAGAATAGAGCCAGGTACATTATAAGAAGGTTCAGTCTGTCCCATCTTTTGCCAAGTACCATGAGATTCAAGGTTGTTTTCAGCCATGACATAGATCCCATTTTGATCGCAAAGATAATACCACGGAATTTGGTTTGGATAGTGACATGTTCTGACTGCGTTAATATTATTTTCTTTAAATGTATTAATATCAGTTGTCATATCAGTCATGGTTACGCTGCGGCCACGCTTGTCATCCCATTCGTGGCGGTTAACTCCATTGATGATTAAACGTTTGCCGTTTAATAGAACAACTTTTTCTGAGCTAATTTCAATTCGTCTAAAACCAAATTGGAAGGGTACTAATTCAAGCAGATTTTGGTGTTCATCATAAACTTCAATTAAAAGTTGATAAAGATATGGATTATGGTTATCCCAAAGATGAACGTTTTCGAATTTTTCATCATTGATTTGAATGTTTTCTTTAAGAGCTTCTTTTTTCTCTAAAAGGGTATGACCCACAACATCTTTGACTAGTAGATGAATTGAACCAGTCTTTTTGCCAGTAAAATGAAGTTTAAGATTAAAAATACCATCCTGATAGTTATCTGCAACTCGTGGTTTAAGATCCATGTCATTTAAATGCGTTTCAGGGATGCCAAGCAATTCAACTGAGCGGAAAATACCGGAAAAGCGGAACATATCTTGGTCTTCCAGCCATGAAGCAGTGCTGTGTTTAAAGACTTCTACTGCCAAAAGGTTATCTTTGGCTTGAATGTATGGTGTTAAATCAAATTCTGAAGGAGTGAAGCTGTCTTCAGCGTAGCCTACAAAATGACCGTTGAGCCATACGTACATTGCTCTTTCAACGCCTTCGAATTTAATATGGACGTTTTTTCCAAGTAAAGCAGGTTTTAAATCAAATTGCTTTATGTATGAAACAACTGTATTGTCTTTACCTTGACTAAAAGAGCCCTCCTCAGGATCATTAGGATCTAGAGCGTAGGCAGGACGGCGGAAGATTTTGCCTTCCCAAGGATACCAAATGTTGGTGTATTGATTTTGAGTATAATCGTTTAATTCAATTTCGCTTGGAACTGAGATCGAATCAAAATTTGAAGAGTCAAAACTTCGCTCATAAAAATGTTTTGGGCGGTCCATCGGATTAGGAGAAAAATGGAATCTCCATTGTCCGTTTAGACTTTGCTGATAGCTGCTATTTTGTTTTTGCCACTCACGATAATCTCTGTAAAAGGGATGATCACTATGAGCGGGTAATTGATTAACTCTGAAAACTTCAGGGTTGTCTAACCAATTAATGGTTGCTTGCATAATCTGACCTAGTTTCTATTAAAAATATATCTTGAAAGCGGTTTTATTATAGCACCTAAGTAACGTATTTATTAGATTAAATAAAGAATTTATTCCAGCTCGCCAGGAAAATTTACTAGCTACAAAGCCCTAGTAAATGCAGATAACTAAAACTTTATTTATTGGAATTTAGTTAATGTTTTGTATAATAAAGATAGAAAATTTATAAAAAAGAAAAGAAATAATTATGACAACAATTAAAGAAATTGCACTGGAATCAGGTTATTCTCCTGCAACAGTATCACGTTTATTAAATAATGATCCGAACCTGTCTATTACTGCAGATACTAAAAATAAGATTTTGGAGATTGCTAATAGACTAGGCTATTGGGAAGATCATCAAGAAAAGAAAATTAAGCCAACAATTGCTTTGCTTTATCGAGTAAATCATAAGGAACAATTACAAGATGAGTATTTTACTTCACTAAAGCAGGCTTTGGTATCAACGGTGGAACGAGATGCACTGAAGATGAAAACTTTTTACGACATAGAGGATTTGATCAAGAATGCGTCTTTGTTCCAAGGATTCATCGGAGTAGGGGCAGAGCCAATTGAAAATGCACAGTTGGTAAAGTTACACAAAGTTTTGCCTAATGGTGTTTTTGTTGATACAAATCCAGCTCCAGAGTTATTTGATTCTATTCGTCCTAATCTGCCATTGACAGTTAAAAATGCTATCGATTTGTTTATCAAAAATGGCATTGATAAGATTGGTTTTATTGGTGGTGTCGGTCCTAAGCATGATCATATTCAGGAAAATGATTTGCGTTCAATTACTTTCGTTGAATACATGAAAACTAGAGGTATGGATACTAAATGGACATGTGTTGAAGGACCGTTTAGTGTTGAAAATGGCTATAAATTGGGAAAACAAGTCTTAGCTAAATACAAAAATGATTTACCTGAAGCATTTTTGATCGCATCTGATACCTTGGCCGTTGGCGTTTTACAAGCCTTTAACGAAGAAAACGTAAATGTGCCTAAGGATACTAAGATCTTGAGTATTAATAACAGTAATGTAGTTAAATATGTTTCGCCACCACTTTCTTCCTTCAACATTAATCAACAAGAAATGATTGATATGGCACTTGATACTTTGACTCGTTTAATTATCCGTCCAGATCGACCAAAGATTGATATCCGGATGAATACTAATTTGGTAGTACGAAAAAGCTTCGTTCCCCAAGAAAAGTAAATTTTTTAGTAAAGAAAAATATTTTTTGATAAGAAATAAAAAAGAGAATGTGAATAGCCCACATTCTCTTTTTATTTGCTCTTAAAGTAAATATTTTAGTAATAATAAATAAAAGATTTATTTAGTTAACAAAAGAGCGTATATTGCTTTCATGTAAGCGATTGCAGTGGTTCATTTGGGAGGAAGAAAAAAGATGAATAATCGTAAAGTTTCAGGAAAACAAATCATTTCCTATGTGTCCTTTTGTTTGGGTAACTTAGGACATGCCGCATTCTATGGCGTAATGAGTACGTATTTTATTATTTTTATCACTAGTGCCATGTTTACGGGTCTGGATCATTCGGTTGCAGATAAATTAATTGGATTAATTACTGCGTTGATGGTTTTAGTAAGAATTGTAGAATTGGTAATTGACCCAGTTTTAGGAAATATTGTTGATAATACCAAGACAAGGTGGGGTAAGTTTAAGCCCTGGATTTTTATTGGTACGGTTGCCAGTTCCGCATTATTGTTAATTCTGTTTACCGGTATTTTTGGTTTAGCACATAAAAGTTGGATCCTATTTGCAATTTTATTTGTGATCATTTATATCGGCTTTGATGTTTTTTATTCATTGTCAGATGTTTCATATTGGGGCATGATTCCAGCCTTAAGTGAAGATTCACATGCCCGCGGTATTTATACTGCTTTAGGAACTTTTTCAGGTGCTATTGGTTGGAACGGCTTAACTATTATCGTTGTGCCATTAGTTACTGGGGTAACTTATGCTATGACTGGCAAGCATGAAGAGGGTGCTCCGGGTTGGTTTGCCTTTTTGGTCTAGGAACAGTAAATTTGCGTGGTGAAGGTTTTGGATCATATTATGATGATGGACAAACGGTTAAAAAAGGAGAACTGCTATTAGAATTTGATCGTGATTTAGCTCTTAAAAATGGTTACAAAGATACAATAGTAATTTTCTATACCCAACCTGGTAGAGTAGAAAAAATGAGTAAAATTTCAGCAGGAAAAATTGTTGAACATGGTCAAAAGGTGGCTGATGTACAGTTTAAGTAGAGGTAGAAAATGGGAAAAACATTAACTGATTTTTTATCGAAAATTGCAATTTCAAATTGAACACTTTTGAAAATTAAATTCTGTATATTGAA
>NZ_PCYT01000169.1:0-624 GCF_002553735.1 Lactobacillus sp. UMNPBX17 | reverse complement strand
CAAAGTCAAATTGGCATTGACCTTAACCTTGATAATTTCTTAACAGCATCTAACGGGGCAATGGTTGCTAATCCACGATTTTATTGCAAAACCAAAAAGAAGCTTGCCCATGCCCAACGCGTCTTGTCTCGCAGACAGCGCCGGGCTAAAAAAGAAGGACGCAATTTGCGGCTAGCAAAAAACTATCAAAAGCAGCGTTTAGTTGTAGCTAAACTGCACGACAAGATCAGAAGACAGCGTAATGACTTCTTGCAAGTACTCTCAACTGCACTAATCAAAAACCACGATTTAGTAGTTGCCGAGGAACTAAGAAGCAGAAATCTGTTAAAGAATCATGCCTTGTCTCAAGCCATTTCTGATGTTGGTTGGCGTAGTTTCCTGAACATGCTGGCTTATAAGGCAGATCTATATGGCAAAGAATTTCTAACAATTGATCCTAAGTACACCACCCAAAGATGCCATCAATGTGGCAGTATTATGGGACAAAATAGCTATAAGACATTAACCCTTAAGGATCGGGAATGGACGTGCCCAATCTGTCAGACGCACCATATTCGCGATTGGAATGCGGCCGTGAACATCTTAGAAAAAGGATTAGGCAAGTGGCAGAATCCTAAAATAAAA
>NZ_PCYT01000168.1:0-687 GCF_002553735.1 Lactobacillus sp. UMNPBX17 | reverse complement strand
AAACTCTGACTGCAGTGGTCTGTGCAAAGCCTGGAATGCTTTCTAGGTTTTCTAAATCATAATTAGGCAAAGACTTCGCTAACTTAACCATTCTTGCGATTAAATTTTCTCTTTGATCACTTAAATTAAGCAATCTGTGTGCATAATACTGCACTTGCTCGACTTCTATGCTAGAGCAAGATACAACTGGATAAGCTTGATAAGCTAATTCAATTAATTTATCTGCAGTCCTTAGAGCGTGTTTAAAAGCAATCCCCTTTAAGCTCATTAACCAGTTAATAAGCTGTTTTTTATCTTCTCTTCTTACTAAGTCACAATGAGGATATCGCACAATTATTTGCCAGTAATTTTTACCTTTAGCAGAAGAAAATAGATTTTCGATTTCAGGAAAAGTCGATTGTAAAGCTTGATGAAGTCTATTTTTAGCCATTACTAAGTCAGCTGTTAACTGGTCATAGAAACGACTCAATGAATTAAGCTGCTTATAAGTTTGAGATTGAAGTTGATTAATTGGATGATGATATAGTCTTTGAATTAAGGCTAAATGATAAGCATCAGTTTTATCAGTCTTATTATGACGTAGTCCCATATCCATTTCTTTTTTAGCTTTAAGAGGATTAAGAATTACATAATCATAGCCGTAGTCTTCAAGAAAAGCCTGCAGTCTGCGTGAATAAACACCGGTAG
>NZ_PCYT01000167.1:0-724 GCF_002553735.1 Lactobacillus sp. UMNPBX17 | reverse complement strand
GATCAAGGAAATCTTCAATTATCATCAGGGGCGCTATGGCTATCGCCGAGTAGCATTGCAGCTACTCAAAGATGGTTGGAACGTTACTGAGAAAACAGTTCGCTACTGGATGCATAAGCTAGGTCTTAAGGGTATCAGACGCAATAAGCGCAAGTATTCAAGCTATAAAGGTACTATTGGCAAAATAGCACCTAATTTGATTCACCGCGATTTCTTTGCGCCAATGCCTAATATGAAATGGTATACTGACATCACTGAATTTCATCTTAATGATGAAAAGCTGTATTTGTCGCCTATTTTGGATGGCTGCGGCGGTGATATAGTTTCTTACTCTATTTCAAAACATCCAGATATGGATTTAGTAATGACAATGCTTGATAAAGCTTTCGCTAAAGAAACAGCTCTTAATAACTGCACTTTTCATACTGACCAAGGCTGTCAATATCAGAGTCCAAAATACCAACGTGCTTTAAAACTTCAAGGCATCACTCAAAGCATGTCCAGAAAAGGCAATTCCATGGATGACGGTTTAATGGAGAACTTCTTTGGTCTGCTTAAGACAGAGATGTTTTATGACCAAGAATACAAATACCATAACCTTCAAGAATTAACTCAAGCCATTGAAGAATACATCGAATACTATAACGAAGAAAGGATAAAGAGCAGATTAAAAGGCTTAACTCCGAAAGAATATCGGAATCAAGCCTCTATTAATCCTGTATTT
>NZ_PCYT01000166.1:0-727 GCF_002553735.1 Lactobacillus sp. UMNPBX17 | reverse complement strand
ATTAGCTTACAACATGGCATATTGCCTAGAACGATTTAACTAGCACCACGCGTATTAATATTTATAAATTAGATCTTTTTTGAAGTAGAATATTATTATTAGTTATTATATATTTTTGAAGAAATCTTATATTAAGTATATTACTGAGGAATTCTATGAAAATTGGAAAAGCATTACGTGTAGAGCGTCTAAAACTCGGATTAACACAACAACAAATGTGTGAAGGGATTATTAGCAGACCTTTTTATGCTAAAGTTGAAAGTGGGAAAAATAAGATTAATGCAGAAAGTTTATTTCAAATCTTATTTAAACATCAGATTGAAATTGATGACTTTTGCCAACTTATACAAGATACCTATATTACTAAAAATAGAAGGGTTATAAATAAGTTGCAAGAAAGAATGGATTATGCATTTAGTACTAAAGATATTGATTCTTTAATACTAAACTGTAAAAAAATTATGAATGTTCCTGGAGATAGGATTATAAAATTACGAACGTTGGTAGCTATTGCTTATTTTAGAAATGAACTAAATGAGATAGATAACGGGATTAAAAAGAAAATAAAAATAGAATTTAATGAAGGACAGAAATGGACAAAAAGACCAGAATCATTAAGGCTTTTTGCTAATACGATGCCATTATGGTCGCAAGATGAATTAAATTTTTTTATAGGACGATTATTGGCTACAGTCAAAAATGAGAATATTACTGAATTAATGTTAGA
>NZ_PCYT01000165.1:0-758 GCF_002553735.1 Lactobacillus sp. UMNPBX17 | reverse complement strand
TCGAATAAACAAACTAAAAAGACAATCAACACAGATTTAATTTATATAATACGAGGAGGTGAAATCATGAAGAGAATGAGCAGCTTAGCCTATCATTTTGGCGTTAAGCTTCGCTTTTATCCTAGTTCTAAGCAAAAGAAAATCATTAAGTTGAACTATGATGCGCAACGCTTTGTCTACAACTCTTATGTAGGACGCAATCGAAGCAATTATCATGCTAAGCACTACTTAGCTGTTAGACAATATCAAGCAATGCCCTTTGCTTTTTCTGCTCTTAATAGCTATGAAGCTAGGTTGGCAGAAGAAGTAGTCGCCAATAACTTGTTATTAGCTAAGCCTAAGAATATCCGCGATGCTTATAGCTTTTTGCGTGTTAAAGAAATTGATAGCCTCGCTATTGCCAACGCTATTCAGAACTACCAGAAAGCTTGGAATAACTATCGCAAGATTGGTCATGGAATTCCGACTTTTCACAAAAAACGCAGTGGCTGGTCATATCAGACCAACTGTCAATATCCTAAGCAAAAAGAAGCTTTTCTTGATAACGGGACAGCTAGATTTATTGATGCTAAACATATTAAACTGCCTAAACTGGGTATCGTCCGCATTGCTGGTTTTAGAAGGCTAATCAAAGAGCGTTTGCTTAACCACATCCCAACTAGAATTGGCACAGTCACGATTAAAAAGACCGCTGACGAGCAATTCTACTTATCAATGCAATTAGGCAGCGATACTGCTTTTGTCAAGGAATTGCCTAA
>NZ_PCYT01000164.1:0-780 GCF_002553735.1 Lactobacillus sp. UMNPBX17 | reverse complement strand
GTTAAGAAAAGCGCTTAATTAGCTAAATAAAGTATATAGATGTTTCTTTAATGAAAGCAAAGGTGATCAAAATGCTACATTGGATTTGGGTATTAATTGTTGGAGGAGTTATTGGTTTGATTGCTGGAGCTCTTACAGGGCACGGCAGATCAATGAACTGGATTGCTAATATCTTAGCAGGGTTAATTGGTTCCTCATTAGGTCAAGCTTTATTGGGTGCCTGGGGACCACAAGTTGCTGGCATGGCAATTGTACCGTCAATTTTAGGTGCAGTAATTTTGGTAATCATTGTTGCCTTCGTTGTCAGCAAATTTAGAACTGCATAACGTTTATATGAGTAAAAATTTTTAGTACGTACTACAAACGAAAAGGCTAAAATAAGGATTTTATCCTAGATTTAGCCTTTTTTGTTGCCCTATTCTCTTGGGAGAGGGGAGAGAAATAAAAGCATTAAAGACAGTGATGCTACAAATTGATAAAAATAAATAGATTTTGAAACAATGAATTGAAGATAATCTGGCTGTTTTGAATAGAATTTTGGGCTCTCATTGTCAACTGAAGCCAATTATGTTTAGGTTTCAGTTGATTAATAATGACTTACTTTAAAAGAATTTATGATTGTTCAAATAAAAAGTTATTTTTTATTCATTATGTAATACGTAATTGTTAAAAATCAAACGCTGAATATTAAAAATAGAAAGATGATTAGCAAGTGTACTGTGGAGTAATAAAAGAAAAAAGCTTAGAAAAGCTATGAGACGTAGAGATTCTTTATAATAT
>NZ_PCYT01000163.1:0-785 GCF_002553735.1 Lactobacillus sp. UMNPBX17 | reverse complement strand
CGACGCCACTGTGGTCGCAAATCAGACTTCTTGAAGAAATCTGACTTTATCAAGTATGTCAATAAGCATTTCTTTGAAGACAATTGGTCACTTGATGTATGTGCCAATCGCTGCTTGGCTGTGGGTGAATTTAGCAGCGACCAGATAGTCTGCACTAGAACTCTATATAACTATGTAGATCAAGGCTTGTTGGCTATCAGAAACTCTGATTTGCCTGAGAAGTTAAAGCGTAATACTAAAATTCATCGTGTTCATAAGAACAAGAAGAAATTAGGTCGAAGCATTGAAGAACGCCCTAAAGAGATTAATGATCGAAAAGAGTTTGGTCACTGGGAATGCGACCTAGTCTTAGGACATAAGACTAGAGATGATCAAGTACTGCTAACTTTGTCTGAGCGAATGAGCCGTGAGTTTCTAATCTTGCGTATTCCAGACAAGACAGCTGCCAGTGTTATGAGCGCTTTTCAAACTCTACATAAGCAGTATAGTGAGCACTGGAATGAAATCTTCAAGACAATTACAACTGACAATGGTTCAGAGTTTGCGGATCTTTCCAATCTAGAGGAAGTATCTAATACCTTAGTCTATTACGCCCATCCATATACTTCTTGCGATAAAGGCACTGTTGAAAGACATAATGGGCTCATTCGCAGATTCATTCCTAAGGGTGATTACATCAATAACTATTCTCTTCAGGAAATCATTGACATTGAAACCTGGTGCAATTCGCTACCAAGAAAAATATTGGCATATCATACACCAGATGAAATTTTTGAAAGAGAATT
>NZ_PCYT01000162.1:0-786 GCF_002553735.1 Lactobacillus sp. UMNPBX17 | reverse complement strand
TATCTGGCTAATTATATATAAAAAAGTGAAATCTCAAGTTAAAAAGATTAATCAGAAATTATAAAGAGGATTTTCCTTGTTTAGTAGGAAAATCCTCTTTTCTATAATTCTTTTACCATATTAAAACTACTTACATTATCAGGATCAGGGATATCATCACTAGTCTTACCCTCGTTTACAAAGCCTCGCTTTTCATAAAATGAAAATAACTTCGGCAAGCAAGTCAAAGTGACCGCTGTCCTATTTTGCTTCTTAGCAATCTTAGACAATTTATCTAATAATTTGGTAGCTATTCCTTGCTTTCGAAATTCCGGACTAACTGCCAGACTTAAAACTGTTTGATATTGATCATCTTTACGATTAAGATGATTTTTAAAATAGATTTCATCTTCAATATAGCGCTTATTAAATGCTGGACCAAAAACATGTCCTACTACTTGATGATCAATTTCTGCTACTAAAAAAGTATCAGGATAGTTTTCAATTCGCCCGATCATATCTTTTTGAGTCATTTCTTGACTCATCTCAAAAGTATCCGATTCAATAGAAACTACTGAATCCAAATCATTCATAGTTACTGATCTAATTAGTCAACTACCCTAGACTGAAGTCTAGGGCTTAGTGGCTCGTTAGCTTACGCTAACCAGAACACCAACTTGCTTAGATACGGACTTGACTTACCAGCAATAGTCTTTTGACTATTGCCGATAGAGGTCGTCTATTTACCAAAGCCTTTTAAGTCCGCGAATTGCTAGCGGACTGCAGCCTAGCTTAGGCTGCTTTTTT
>NZ_PCYT01000161.1:0-794 GCF_002553735.1 Lactobacillus sp. UMNPBX17 | reverse complement strand
GTTAAAATAATCATAAATATTATCTTTTTTACAATAACGGAGAAAAATTATGTCTAAGAAAAACAACGATACTAAACAACTAGAAATTTTACGCTATATTTATGATACTGTAGAACGCCGTGGTTTTCCACCAACAGTGCGAGAGATTTGTGCTGCGGTCAAACTTTCTTCTACATCTACTGTTCACGGTCATCTAGCCCGCTTAGAACGCAAAGGTCTTTTAATCAAGGATGCAACTAAGCCTCGTGCACTTGAAATTACCGATGAAGGTAAAAAGGAATTAGGCATTAAGCCAAAGAAAATCCCAGTTGTTGGTGTGGTCACTGCTGGTCAACCTATCTTAGCAGTTCAAGACATAGATGAATATTTTCCACTTCCACCTGATCTTGAAAACGATGCTGGTGAACTCTTCATGTTAAAAGTTCACGGTGAGAGTATGATTAATGCGGGAATTTTAAACGGTGACAGCGTCATTGTCAGAAAGCAAAATACCGCTAATAACGGCGAAATCGTCGTAGCCATGACTGATGAAAATGAAGCTACAGTTAAACGTTTTTATAAAGAGGACGATCACTACCGTTTACAACCAGAAAACGATACAATGGCACCAATTATCTTATCCAAAGTAAGTATTTTAGGTAAAGTAGTTGGCCTTTACAGAAATAATATCGATTAATATTTAAACCTAAGCAAAAAGCTTGGGTTTATTTTTTCGTCAAAATTTCAGTTAATTTATTTTCGTAAATTGCAATAATAAATTGAACACTTACGCTGTTTGATAGATTTTATCTAAT
>NZ_PCYT01000160.1:0-833 GCF_002553735.1 Lactobacillus sp. UMNPBX17 | reverse complement strand
TAAAGAAATAAATTTAAGGAATCATTCATCCTTACACAAACTATTTTACAGTCTCGCTTTAAAAGAATTGATTGAATCAAATTGTTATATTTGGAATTTGTTTCAGATGATGTTTGATGAAATTCCTCAGAAAGATGTTGATACACCTGCAGGAACACCGCAGGTTCGAGACTATCACGAACTTTTATTAGTGCTTAATCGGCTAATTCAACGTGCTCCGAAATTTAATACAACTGGCTTGGTTGACACACCAATTAATGCCGTACTTGATTATCCAATGGGAACTCGTGCCGGTTATGTTTTATTTAACGATCCACGTGTTAATGCCAAGATGAAAAATATTTTGGATTACTGAGGTCGGTATTTACAAAGTGAAGAGTCTAGTTATGTTCTGAATACTTCAGATAAAGGCTGGCTTTCACCGTATGCTTTAAATGAAATGGCTAAAGAAGCAGGCGGAGATAATTTCGTGGACTTATTTGCTGTGCATTCAACAGATGTTAAACAAAAATTAGGTTATACTTCATGGGATGATTTTTTTACTCGTAAGTTTAAGCCAGGTATTAGACCTGTAGCATCCCCAGATGACGATGACGTGATTGCTAACGCCTGTGAATCTGCCCCATTCCGTATTGCGCATGATGTACCACTTAAAGCTAAGTTCTGGATTAAGGGACAGCCATATTCATTGATTGATTTGTTGCACAATGATCCGTGGACATCAAAGTTTGAAGGCGGTACATTGTATCAGGCATTCTTAAGTGCTCTTAGTTATCACCGCCGATGAATATATCTCAGATATTGGATCGGGCTTAAACTATAAACGTCCTAAA
>NZ_PCYT01000015.1:0-35445 GCF_002553735.1 Lactobacillus sp. UMNPBX17 | reverse complement strand
TAGCTGTCCCGTTATCAAGAAAAGCTTCTTTTTGCTTAGGATATTGACAGTTGGTCTGATATGACCAGTCGCTGCGTTTTTTATGGAAAGTTGGGATTCCATGACCAATCTTGCGATAGTTGCTCCAAGCTTTCTGGTAGTTCTGAATAGCGTTGGCAATAGCGAGGCTATCAATTTCTTTAACGCGTAAAAAGCTATAAGTATCGCGGATATTCTTAGGCTTAGCCAATAGTTCGCTATTGGCGACTACTTCTTCTGCTAGCTTAGTCTCATAATTATTAAGAATAGAAAAGGCAAAGGGCATTGCTTGATATTGTCTAACAGCTAAGTAGTGCTTAGCATGATAATTGCTTCGATTGCGTCCTACATAAGAGTTGTAGACAAAGCGTTGCGCATCATAGTTCAACTTAATGATTTTCTTTTGCTTAGAACTAGGATAAAAGCGAAGCTTAACGCCAAAATGATAGGCTAAGCTGCTCATTCTCTTCATGATTTCACCTCCTCGTATCGTAGAGTCTCTGGAAATGCAGCAACGCATCGCTGGTTAAAAGAACTGAATGCGTTAAAATTTGACTCCTGATCATCATATAAATTACAAGCAAAATAATGGTATAAGGGCAAACACGCCAGCCTACTTTATCCCAATCTATCTTTTTTATATTGACTTCTACTTTTATTTTCCCTTTTCTTACTTTTTTTCCTTAATAATATAAATTGGTCGATTCTTCACTTGTAAATAAATTTTACCAATATAGCGTCCAATAATTCCGATACAAAGCAGCTGCAAACCACCAATTAATAAAATCACGGAAACCAAACTAGCCCAACCAAAGATACTAGATCCTGGATTGATAATTTTTCTGACAATGACAAAAAGCATACCAGCAATCGACAATATAAAGGAAATTATCCCAATCCAAACTGATAAATTTAAAGGTGCTTGTGAAAAGTCGGCGATTCCACTTAATGCATACTTGAATAGCTTCTTGGTCGTCCAATCAGTATCGCCAGCAACACGCTTTACATTATGGTATTCAAGATATTTAGTTTTAAAACCAACCCAGGAAAAAATTCCCTTAGAAAAGCGACTATACTCAGGCATTGACAAAACGGCATTAACCATCTGTCGTGTCATCATGCGATAATCCCGTTCACCTGAAACGATCTCGGTTTTAGACATTTTATTAATCACCTTATAAAATTGATCGCTCAAAAATGATTTAAATTTACTCTCCCCCGTGCGATCAATTCGACGACACCCTACCGCATCATACTCACCAGATTCAAGCAGCCGGTACATTTTCGGTAAAAACTCAGGCGGATCTTGTAGATCTACGTCCATTAAGACTACATAATCTCCCTTAGCAGCTTTAAGACCTGCATAAATTGCTGCTTCTTTGCCAAAATTTCTTGAAAAAGAAATATAATGTACGGCTTCATTTTCTTGGTGCAGCTTTTGCATCTCCTGCAAGGTATGATCACGAGAACCATCATCGACAAACCAATACTCGGCTTTGACTGGCATATCATGCAATACTTTTTGCACCGCTGGATAAAACAGGGGTAATGACTCCTGCTCGTTATAGCACGGCACCACAATTGACAATTTTTTCATTCTACTTCCCGACTTTTCTAAAAGTAATTATTTTATTAATAATAAACTGAATTAGTGTAGCAACAAAAGTCGCTACCGCCTTCACGATTAAGTGAGGGTAACCTAATTGTGTAACAAAGATAAATAAGGAAACTGTGGTAAAAACAGTGGTGATTTGACCGACAAAAAAATACGAAATGAACCGTAATAAAAGTCGGTCGTGTACCTTGAAATTAGTATACGAATTCCAAAAGAAATTATTAATTATTCCGCAAGTTGAGGAAATAATATTAGCAATTTCTACATTCATCCTGAAATGCGTCAAAATCGTGTAGACTCCAAAGTCAACAACTAGCCCTAACCCTCCAATTAAAACGTATTTGACTAATTGGATGAAACTCTCTGAATAGATTATTTTTTTCATTCTCTAAACTCATTTTCCTATTTTCAGTATCCAAAGTGACAAAGGATACTTATACTACTTCTATCTTTGAATACCGGGCTTTTTCTTAATTTAAAGCACAAACATTTCTATGATACTAAAAGAAACGCAATTAATCATAAAATCTTCCAAATTAAAGATTTTATTTTTTGTGTGCATTGAAAAAACTGCCTAAATTTGACCTAGACAGTTTGCACTACTTTTTAAAAGTATCTTCAATTAACGAGACACAACCACTCTTTTTTAGGACATCAATAACTTCCTTCGCAGTTTTGGCATCCCCGTCAAAGACCGCCTCATAATATGTGCCGAGCACACTATTAATCCCAATAGCTCCATCAACCGGCAATTCGCGTAAAAATTGAATCGCGCGATCGGTATATTTTTTACTAGCATTCTTATGAAAACAACAATTCAAGAAATTAACGGCAATTATCGCAACAAACTGTAAAGTGAACGTATCGGTGGCCGGATTTTTCTCATATGAACGAAATGCGGAATCAACTAATTGATAGGCATCATCAATATCTAAAAAGATCACAGCTTGACTCAAATAATGATAAGCCGTCCTGTTCCAATCTTCATCCATGATGATTGCCTTTACCTTTCTCTTCAGTTCGGGACTAATCCGTTTGTCTGAATGAAGTACCCAGGCATAGGCATTCTCTAGTCTAAACTTAAGCCAGAAACTAGGCGGACATGTACCTCCTCGATTTGCTATTTTGGCCGCAATTTCATCCAGCTTTTTCAGATCTTTGCGATTTTGAGCAAAACTAATTTGATTCATCAAATCAAAATCAGGATCAGTTGTATTATCAGAATTATTAACTTGGCTAAAAAAACTTCCAACATCAAAATGATGCTTTGATAAAATTCTGATCAACAAATTCGCATCAATTTCATGAATATCTCTTTCTACCTTAGAATAAAATGATTCTGAGATAATTCCAGCTGCCATTTCTGTTTGGGTCATCCCTGCATGCAAACGTAAACTTTTTAATGCTTCTCCGATTGTCATTAATAACTCTACCTTTCATTATTTATAACTTGTAATGATTTTGCTAACTCGTTCGCAGCAATACTTTACGATCGCTTGACCGTAATCTGTGCGATCTGGATTTGCTTTTGAACTTGCTGCAAATGGAACTTGCTGCTTTTTTTCAGCTAGACGATTCAAAATTTTAATATCAGATAAGCAGAAATTATGGATATTAGTGCGATGCTGATCCAAGTTTTCTGCTAAAACACGGTAATCTTGGCCGTCCATTTCATTACGCCAAGCGGCCAATTGATCATTGAAGCGCAACACAATTAAAGCATATTCTTTGAAATGTTCTCTAGCTGGCACAATTACCGGTTCATTATTGTCGGGATCTTTTTGCAAATAATCTAAGGTAGCTTGATTAAATGAAACATTTTTGCGTTCAATAATTTTGTTTAATTGCTCATACACATTTTGAGTATAAGCTTGAATGATTTCATCAGTATCAGTTGGATTATCAATCAGTTTTAATTCTTTCAATAACTTTCCCGCTTGCAACAATTTTTTGAGAGGATCGACAGAATCTTGAAGATTAAACATGATTTCGTCAACTTTTTTGAGTTTTTCGATTTCTTGTGTTGTCATTTTAGTATGCTCTTTCGTGAAGAAATAATTGTCATAACTCTTTTATAGTATAGCAAATTCATCCGGCACTTTATTCTCACATGCTATAATTAGGGAACTTAAAAAGGACAAAAAGAATGGTGGGATCGTTATGAAAATCAATGATATTTTAGATCAAGAATTAAAAAATTCTGAGTTTGCAAAAGAATTTTAAGCTGACAAAGAAAAATCTGCTAGTGCGATTGCACTATATAAAGCCCGTGAAGAAGCAGGATTAACGCAGACCAATTCAGCTGAGCGAACAGGGGGTTCCACAATCTACTATTGCACGAATTGAACGAGGAGATAATGTAACTTTTGATAAATTAGCCGAAATTGCTCATTCAATGGGGAAACAAATTCAAATCAAATTTATTTAAAATAGATACCATAATAAATATACAAAAAGAACATTAACCAATTTCGGTTAATGTTCCCTTGCTTTATTAGCTAAAATTCAACTATTTCTTCAAAGCTAACTTCTTAGCTGGAATCCAGTTATTAGTGCCAGCAATCTTGTAGTAGGTCTTACCATTGATCTTAGCCATTTCGTTAAAGGTATAAGTGTGGTTTGGACGTGCGTAATGCTTGTTAAACTTACCTGAACGATTGTAAGCTCTGACCTTCTTGTTGCCCTTGAGTCTAGCCTTGAAGTGGACTGCATGAGTAGTAATTTCAAAGTTTGCTACCTTAACGAACTTATTTCTGCCGATCTGGTAGTATTTCTTGCCATTAATCTTAACGATCTTTGCATTCTTCAAAACTTTAACCAGCTTATCGCGCTTAATCCATTTAATGTGCAAACCTTTTCTGATCAATTTACCGTGCTTGTTGTAAACAAAGGCATTGTGAGTTAAGCGGATCTTCTTAGGAGTAGTAGAAATGTCATCAGTCTTAGTCTCCGGGGTTGCTTCTGGGGTCTTAACAGGTTCTTGCTTATCTGTCTTCTTAGTCTCTGTTGGACCTGAAGTAATGATTGATTGAGCATATTCAGCATCCAAGATATCTTGCAACTTTTGTTGAGCCTTGGCAAGTGCATCTTTAGCTGCTTGCAATTTAGTAACTGCTTCATCGTATGCTTTTTGTGCTGCGACTACTTTGGCGTCAGCCTTATCTTTGTTGGTCTTTAAGTCGCCGTTTAAGACTTCATTTGCATCGTCATAATTCTTTTTAGCAGTATCATATGCAGTTTGAGCATCAGTTAATGCTTTCTTAGCATTGGCTAAAATTGTTGCTGCATTCTTTAAGTCTTCAACGTGTTGCTTTAATTGATCTAACTTTGTTTGAGCTTGTGTAGCATCTTTAGCTTTTTGATCAGCAACTTTTTGTAATTTTGGAAGATCTACATTTTGAGCTTGATCAAGAGCGTTTTTCGCTTTGGTTAATGTATTATTAGCAGTTGACAATGCATTCTTAGCTTTTTCTTGAGCCTTCTTAGCGGCTTCTAAATTATTATCAGCTGTTAAATCATCGTAATGTTTTTGGGCATCTTTTTGAGCATTTTTATCTTTTTTAAGTTGTGCTTCCTGAGCAATCTTCTTTCTTTGGGCAGTATCTAAAGCATCATTGGCTTTTTTAATATCTTTGTTCGCTTTATCAATTGAATCTTGAGCACCCTTAACAGCTTTATTTTTATTATTTAAATCTGTAAATTTTCCACTTGTAATGCCATCTAATCTCTCAGCCTCTGATTTCAAACTAGGAAGTTCATTATTTGCTTGATTTAATTTACTATTTACTTCTTTAATTTGTGATGCATATGATGGAATAATTGTTTTATCAAATTTAGCACCAGAATGAATTTGACTTGGAGCTATATTAATAAAATGCGCATCGATTAGATTAGATTTTCTTTCGCTCACTGCAGGAATTACTGCAACATATTGAGCTTTACCAAGTGTTACCGTATACTTTTTATTATTTATAGTTGTACATGATGTTCCTTTTTCAAGTTGTGCAATTTCATCTTTAGCTTCTGAAAGATCTTTTTCATTTTCTTCAACAACTTGCTTCAATGGAACCTTATGAAATGGACCACCGTTAACAGACTCCATTACTGTAGCGTCTGGATTATGAGCTAATATTTCTCTATCGGATTTAATATCATTCTCAAGAGATTCCGTGAATTGCTTAGTACTATTAATTTCATCCTCTGTATAAGCCATTAGATTTAATAAACCTGCAGCATGTGCCATTTCGTATACACCATCAGTTTTGGCATCAGCTTGTGACTTATTATTGTATCCTTTATTACCAAGAATCATCGAATTCAAACTATTATAAATATTTCTCTTCAAATCGTTCATATTTGTAATAGCATCTGAATAGAAGGGTGCTTTGTCTTCATAGTTTTGCCATACATTACTATCAGACTGAGGATTATAATCTAAGCCATTCTCTTTAGATAGTTCATTAATTCCTGTTGCATCGTGCCAATTACCATCCCAGTTACCGTTCTTATAGTCCTCTTTACCCTTTTTAATTATTTGTTTAGTAAAATCAATTGCACCTGGAGTCACTTCATCAGTACTATTTTCACCCAATTGTGATCTTACTTTATTTAATAGGTCAGCAGTAAATAATGATAATTCCTTAATTTGATCATCTGAAAGATTATTGACATCTACTACAGTATCTTTATCTTCCTTTGAACCGATAAAGTGATTATTATTACGAATAACAGTTAAATAATTAGCATCTTCTTCTGGTAATACTCTTTCACTAAAATTAGGATTACTGCTAATATAATCAGCATAAGCTTTCTTATATTTATCAGCATCCCCAACGTTAATATTATTTTGAGTTAAAACGTTTAAACGTGAAATATTTTCATTAATATTTTTAATTTCATCCTTCTTACCAACTAAATTCTTATCTGCTGCATCTGATGCAGCTTTTGCATCATCATATGCCTTTTGAGCATGAGCAATCTTTTGATTAGTAACAGCTGTATCGTGTGCAGTTTGCGCCTTAGCCAAAGCTTTTTGAGCTGCAGTCTTATCACCATTAGCTTGATTGATAGCATCATTGGCTTCCTTTAATGCCTTTTGAGTCTTGGCGACAGCTTCATTAGCAGCATCCAATTCTTTTTTAGCTTCAGTAATACCAGTACCTTTTAAAGCATCTTCAGCATCCTTAACAGCTTGATCTGCTTTGTTCTTAGCAGCAGTCTTATCATTTACATCTTGAGTGTCAGTCTTAACATCTTTGCCAAGATCATCAATTTCTTTTTGCTTATCTTTTACTGCTTGATCTGCATCAGCCTTTGCCTTATTTGCGTTCTTTACTACGCCTTCTTGCTTAGTAATAGCATCCTTAACCTTAGCTGGATCTTTAGCTTCATCAGCCAAAGCTTGGGCATCCTTTTCTTTATTTTTGGCGTCAGTCAATGCCTCATTCTTTTGGTCAACAGTCTTCTTTAATCCATCGACCTTGTCACTTTGTGCTTTGTAGTCAGCGTCTGGCTTTTCGGCATCTTTTTTAGCTTGATCCAAATCGCCTTGAGCTTTGTCTACGTTGCCTTGTTCAGTCTCAACTTTCTTTTTTGCACTAGCAACATTAGCCCTAGCAGCCTCTTCTGGTGTTTGTGCTTTTTGAGTAGTCTTAGTATCATTAACCGCCTTAGTATCAGCCTTAACCTCATTATTCACATTGGCATTTACCAATACTAAACTAGCTAACGCTGCGGCAGCAGCACTTGTTACTTTAATCTTCTTATTCATCCTAATATCTCCACTTATTAAAAAAACAAATAACAAATATTGTCAACTTTATCTTAATTTTGAAATTTCAATCGCACAATCTAATCTGCAAAATTGAAATTAAAAAGTAAAAATTTAATTTTCTACTAATCTCATCTCCCTAATTTAAGCTCAAATAGTTCTCATAACCACATGCCTTAATTAAATCCAAAATCTCTTCAGCATCTACCTTTTTCTTATTTAGCAAAGCTTCATAATAATCTGCAATCATTTTTGCTAATCCAAATTCAATCTTATCTGGTATCTTTCGCAAAAATCGGATTACCTTTTTGGCCTCATACCTGTTATTCTGCTTATAACAAATATTCAAATAACGCACGGCGATACTGGCAATTAACTGCAGCTGACGATCCTCGATCTTCTCATTCTTAGTAAACTTTGAAATGAGCGCATTGATTATTCCTTCCAAATTGGAATACTTATACAAATACAAGGTATGAAAGAAAAACCACAAGATATCATCGTTCCATCTTTCAACTTGCCAAACGTTATATCTTAGTTTTCTTTTATCTTCATCGGGAAAATCCTGACTTTTACCTTTAAGCTCAGCCAATAACCAATCTATCAATCGCTTCATTTGCAAATTAGTCGACTGCTTTTTTATTTTCCCTAATTTTTTATAATCACGTGCAAAATAAGCATTAGTAACCAGATCTTGCAGCTCTCTTCTTTTAATTCCTGAATCATCAATATCTTTAAAAAATTTGAGTACCGAAATCTTATTTTGATTCAGGATTTTGATTAAACTACTAGCCCTAATTGCATTAGATTCTTTTTCTATTCGCCAATATTGCGACTTACTAATTATTCCCGCTACCATTTGTTCCTGCGTCAATCCGTGCAGGTTTCGCACTTGATGTAATCTCTCACCAATATTCATATTCATCACCTTTATGGAAGCCAGGCTAGATAATTATCGTAGCCGTTCTTCTGTAATACTTTAGTTATCAAATCTAACCGTTTCTGATCATGGTTAATTAAAGCTTGATAGTATATAGTCACCAATTTATGAAACATAATAACGGGATTCGTTGGCAGTTCTTTTATAAACTGGATAGTTTGCAAAACTGAGCCGAGATCATTTTCTTGATACGAACGCCCCAAGTAACTCATCATTACATTCACCAAGGCAACCAATGTTAAAGAATCATTTAGACTGATACTATTTTTGTTTTCATAGATATCTGTAATTAAAATCTTTATCTCACTTGTATCGTATAAAGACATAAAACTAGCCAAATTCCATAATGCAGTTTCATCCCATTTACCTAATCTTCCAAAATTGCTTTTTATTTTTCTCTGGGCATCATCAGAAAGATCAGCTTTCTTATTTGTCAAAGTAGCTATAACTGCTGTCAATTTTGCTTTAAAAATCGGCTCATCTTTCTGTTCTTTTTTCAACCAGGCTACATTGCGATTATTAATAGCCGATCGAATACAATGATATTGAATTTTGCGTTGCATTGACTGATCAAACACACTAAAAAAATCACGCACAGAAACATGATTTTGCTTCAAAATCGCTAACAGGTCATCAATATTAATTTCACTTTTTCCATTTTCTACTCGAGAATAAAAAGATTCTGTTACCACGCCAGCGCACATTTGTGTCTGCGTTAAATTTAAGGAATCTCGTATTTCTCTTAGCTGTTCTCCAATAGTCATACTTTTTCCCTCATTTGTTTCATATTTTTAATATATAAACACTTGAGATAAAAGTCTCGAAATCTTCCAAAACGACTATTTTTATTAAAAAAATCACACCCCTCAAGCTAAAAAAGATTAAAGGATGCGATTATTATTTATTCATCAATTTCAACATCATCAATTATTGACGCATAACCACAGTCTTGAATAATTGATTTTAAAGATCTGGCTTTCTGTTCATCACCACTAAAAACAGCTTGATAGAACTTGCCTATCAACTTTTCCAATCCAATTGCAGGATCTACCGGCAATTCTTGCAAAAACTTAAATGTACTTTCCGTATAACTCTTATTAGCATGTTGATAATAGCAACAATTCAAATAATTTATCGTAATAAAAGCCATAAACTGCAAAGTAAAGGTATCGGTAGCTGGATGTTTACGATATGCAGCATAAGCAGCCTCTACTAACTGCTTTGAATCATCAACATCCAGGAAAATTACTGCTTGACTCAAAAAATGATAAGATGTCCGATCCCAATTTTCATTCAAAACCAGTTTCTTTATTTTTTTCTTCATTTCAGGAGAAATTTGATCATTTGAGCGTAAGGCCCAAGCATAAGCTAATTCCAACTTGAATTTAAGCCATAACGGAGCCTGTACCTCACCATTTTCAATTTTTCGCTTAATTTTATCCAGCGCTTTTACATCTCTTCTATTTTGAGCAAAAGTAATCTCACTAGTTAATTCAAAAAAAGGTCCAGTAGACGACTGATTATTAATTTGTGCAAAAAATCCAGTAACATCAAAATGATGAACCGACAAAATTTTAATTAAAGTTTCTGCATCAATTGCATGCACACCACGTTCAACTTTAGAATAAAAAGATTCACTTACAATTCCTGCCGCCATTTCTGTCTGACTCATTCCCGCATGCAAACGCCGGCTTTTTAATGCTTCACCGATTGTCATCTATTTATTCCGTCCTATTTAATTTTGTTTACTTCATCTAAGCTCAATTCAATATAATTACCGCGCTTTAAATCTTCCGGCAATTTCAAATTTCCCATCGAAATTCGTTCAAGTTCAACCACTTTCATCCCTACCGCACCAAACATGCGCTTAATCTGATGATATTTTCCTTCACGAATTTTGATTTCAATTTCAGAACTATCATGTTCTTCATCCTGCGCCAGAATCTTCAACTCTGCTGGCTTAAGCTTAGTTCCATCCCCTAAAGTCATTCCACTAGCAAAAGTTTTCACAGTTTCGTCATCAGCTACGCCTGCAATTTTCGCGCGGTAAATCTTATCAACGTGCTTATTGGGAGCAAGCAATTCATGATTTAGTTGGCCATCATTAGTAAGCAAAAGCAAGCCAGTTGTATCTTTATCTAGTCGCCCTACTGGCGTAATTCCTTGATATTGATCCTGCGGCTTGAGCAATGAAATTACTGTTCTTTGACTACGGTCTTCAGTTGCCGAAAGTACGCCCTTGGGCTTGTTCATCAAAAAATAATGATATTTTTGATAATTAACCTCTTGTCCATCTACCAATACTTCATCGGATTCCTTAACCTGCTGTTTCGGTGTTTTTACCACATCACCATTTACAGTGATAATGCCTTTTTTAATTAAAACGTGCACTCCTTTTCTAGAGCCGACGTTCATATTAGCTAAATATTTATCAATGCGCATGAGAACCATCCTTTTTAGCAACTGGTACATTCTGCAAACAAAAAGTAAAATTATCTTCCTCCAACAAGCGGGTATAGAAATCTACTTTCTCAGTATCATTATCAAACAAGGTCTTATAAAGTCTGACTATTACTCTATGTTGATAAAAGCTTGCTTCATATGGAATATTTTTATCAAAAAAAGCAAATGTTTCTGCGCATAATTCTTTATTAAAATTGTGTATATACGCATACATTAAGAAATCAATCACTAAATTAGCAATTCCAACTGTATTTGTATAACTTAAGATGTTTTCTGAATTTTTTACATAGCTTTGATAAGCAGTATGAGAAAAATTGAGTACTTGTTCTGGAGTTAGGGCAATAAAAGCCATCCCTAAATATTCATAGTTGAGGAATCCCCAATTATTTCCTTTAGATAAATGTTGTATCTTCTTTTTAACCGGTTCTGATATATCATCAGTTGAATGAGTTATCCAGGCAGTCATTAACTCCAATATATAAGGGATCCAAATATAATATGGTTTACCTTGTTCTTCAGCTTGATCAATCTCCTTTTTTAGTTGACCTAGTTTCTCTAAATCTCGTTTATTAGCACTATTTGCTATTTTATTCGCCATAAAGCTAGCATCCTGTAGACTCTTTTTATGCGGTGATTCCTGGATTGGACCATCCAGCGTTTTGGAGAAGAATTGAACTGGATTAATATGATTTGCTTTCAAAATTTCAATTAAGGTATCAGCATCAATACTATGAATCCCACGTTCAACTTTTGAATAAAACGATTCTGAAACAACTCCTGCTACCATTTCAGTTTGAGTAAGTCCAGCTGCCAATCTACTTTCTCTTAGTAATTTTCCAATCCCCATTATTTTTCCTTTTATACAAAAAATGCCAACAGATCATTCTGTCGGCATAACTTTTTACAACAAGTCTTGATCTTCTTCGATCTTATCGTTGATAAATTTTTCGTTTGGATAAATTGGCATTACTTCAATTCCGTCCATCGCTCTTTGAATCAAGCCTTCAACATCAAGACGAGCTTCATATTCACGAGCCTTATCAAGCTTTGGCTTAGTCTTAGGACGTGGTGGAGCAAAGATAGTACAACAATCTTCAAATGGTTGAATTGAAAGATCAAAAGTACCAATATCTTCTGCCAATTTAATAATTTCAGTCTTATCCATTGTAGCAACTGGACGAATAACTGGTGTAGTTGTCACATCGTTAATAGCAACCATTGATTGCAAAGTCTGTGAAGCAACTTGACCAACAGATTCACCGTTAAAGATTGCCAGACCACCGCGCTTAGCACGAATACGGTCTGCAAGTTGCAACATGAAACGACGTTGCACAGTCATCAAGTAACCTTCTGGCAATTTTTCCTTAATAGTTTCCTGAATTTCAGCAAATGGCACAGCGATAAAGTTAATCTTACCTGCATAATTTGCCAAAATACCAGTCAATTCCTTAGCCTTAGCCAAAGCCTTTTCAGTAGTGTAAGGAGGACTAAAGAAGTGCACCATTTCGATATCAACTCCACGCTTCATTGCAAGGTATGAAGCAACTGGTGAATCAATACCACCACTAAGCATCATTACGGCCTTGCCAGCAGTACCAACAGGCATCCCGCCAATACCATGAAGCAATTGGTTAGAAATATAAACGGCATCTTGACGCACTTCGATTCTAAGTACTAAATCAGGGTGCTTCATTTCAGCCTTCAAGTGATCGATATGATCAAATAAGTAATCACCAACCAAGTTATTAAGTTGATTAGTATCATATTCAAACTTGTGATCACTACGCTTAGTATTAACCTTAAAGGTCATGCCCGGCTTAAAAGTTTCCTGCATTAATTCTAAAGAAGTCTTTTCAATATCTTCTAAAGTTTTAGGAATCTT
Source organism: Lactobacillus sp. UMNPBX17 (assembly GCF_002553735.1). Classification (NCBI taxonomy): domain Bacteria; kingdom Bacillati; phylum Bacillota; class Bacilli; order Lactobacillales; family Lactobacillaceae; genus Lactobacillus; species Lactobacillus sp. UMNPBX17. The sequence continues at coordinate 22,757 of NZ_PCYT01000015.1, read as the reverse complement.
AATAGCTGGTGAATAGGTTTGAATACCAAACACTTTCTTCAAGCGCTTATCTACTTCCGCAAAAGGTGCGCCATTTAAAACAATATGCATCCGGTCGTGACGAGGATGGAAGTCAATCTGAGGGAAATCTTTTAAGACCTTTTCAACGTTGCTAGCTAAACGATTGATGAAGTCCTTTCTGTTCTTTCCCTTAGTTGAGAGTTCCCCGTAACGGACCATAACTTCTGTATATTCCATTAATTTTCTCCCAAGTGATTAATTTTAGCAAAATGATTATAAATCTTATCAAAGACCTTGATAAACTCATCTGCCTGCTCAAGCGTATTTGTTTCATCAAAACTCAAACGAATTGCGCTAGTAGCAATCTTATCATCAATTCGCATAGAAACCAAGGTGCTGGCTTCATCTGCAGTCTTTGATGCACAAGCAGAAGTAGTTGAGGTATAAATGTCTTGATCTTCTAAAGTATGAACTAAGGTTTCACCGCGAATTCCTTCTAATGCAAAGCAAAGAATGTGTGGTGCAAAACCGTCGCTTACTGGTGAAAAGATATCGATACCTGGTTTATCTTTCAAATAGTCAACGATCTTAGCCTTAATTGCTGCTTCACGGCTTGCCTTTTCAGGTTCGTTTTCTAAAAGCAACCGAATAGCCTTAGCCATACCTGCGATAGCTGGTAAGTTTTCGGTACCGGAACGAAGTCCCTTTTCTTGGCCACCTCCATCATGAAGTGGAGTAAGCATTTTGCCTTCTTTTTTGTAAAGGATACCAATGCCTCGTGGTGCATGGAATTTATGTGCTGATAAACTTGATAGGTCAACTCGTGGCGTAAAGACCTTATCCCAAATATTCTTACCTAAAGCTTGAACATTATCAACATGGAATTGAATAGTTGGATAATTTTCAAGCAAATCACTGATTTCATCAATTGGTTGAATCGTGCCGATCTCATTATTAACACCCATGATTGAAACCAGAGTAGTATCTGAGTCAATGGCATTTCTCAAATCGTTGACATTAACTCTACCCTCTTTATCAACTGGCAAACGTGTAACGCGCCAACCCAAATTTTCTAAAGCATTAAAGCTATTAGCCACAGAAGCATGTTCTACGCTGGAAGTAATAATATGCTTACCAAATTCACGCTTTTGAATTGCTGTTCCTTTAATTGCAGTATTATTTGATTCTGTACCACCTGAGGTAAAGAAAATCTCATGTTGTTTAACGCCCAACAAGTCTGCAATTTGTTTGCGTGAAGCTTCAAGCATTTGATGCGCACGGTCACCCATCTTATGCAAACTTGAAGGATTGCCCCAAATATTAGTTGCTACCTTATTGTAGGTATCTAAAACTTGAGGATCTATTTTTGTTGTTGCACTATTATCAAAATAAATCACGTTCAAAACTCCCCTAATAAAAAACGGTCAACTACTTGACCGTTTAGTGACTATTAGATTTTAGCTTAAATAATGAAAAGCTTCAATTATTTATTCTTTTTGTTCAGAATAATATGCATTTTCAAGTCGTTGATAGCTACCTGGTTCTACTTTTTCAATTGCAGTAGCAATGGTATCCAATGCTTCCTTATAATTATATTCATCGTAAAGTTGCATCGACTTCTTTTGTGCTTGCTTAATCGTATCCTTATCAGCATATTTATTTGAATACTGCATCGTTAACTCAACTAAGTTAGCAGAATTGATAATATCGTCTGCTTCACGCTTAAGTCGTTCAACATCATCAGAAATTTGAATTAATTCGTTAGAAATCTTTTCCATATTAATTCTGACTTGACTTAATTCATCACTAACATGACCAATTTCGTTAACGACTAAAGTATACATTTGAATAAAGCTATCTGGATTCCCTGGCAAACTACGTCTTTCAAGACGGCGATAAACTAATGAAACCTCTTGCTTAAAGTGCTTAATTGAATCATTAGCAACATTTTCTGAATCGTATAGGCCATCAACATCTGTCGACATTTTAATTTGCTCAGCATCAATCTCACGCAAGCGATCTAACATTTCTAACCATGAATCTTGAATTGCAGAATAGACGCCCTTGCCATCAGCTATATTTTGCGTATCAACTGTATATTGGCGATTCATGTTATTAACTTCTTTTTCAAGCTCTTTGCTTTTTTCAAGTTCGCCATGAGTTAATTCATAACTCTCATCAATATGTTGCAATTTCTCAACTAACTTTTTAGATGCCGTTTGCTGGTGAGAAATTAAAGCTAGCATCTTGCTTTGATTCTTTTCGACAAAAGGACGAGCTTTATATTCCTTAGCTAAAATGTCATAAAGGCCATCGATTTCACTAGATATCTTTTTATTTTCGTTAGCTAATTCATCGACTTTTAGTTCTGCCAATAGTTTACGAGCACTATCAATCTGATCATGAATGTCTTTAATTCTGCTTAAAACATCAACCTTAGTAATATAGTACTTTTCTGAAATCATCTTCTTATAAACATTAGATAATTCCTTAAGCTGATCTTGGAAAACTACTTCTAATTGATGATAGCCATCTTTGATTTTAGGCAGTTGTTTTTGTAAAGCTGCTAAAGACATGCGAATCTTAGATAAAACTCGCTTAGCCTCTACGTGATCTCCTTGAGATGAAAGATTCTTAGCTTCTTCAAAATCGCTCTCCATTGAAGCAAGTTGATCTTCAATTTGATCAATTGCTGTACCATATTCAAATGAATTAGCTAAAACGTCTTTTCTCAATTCACGATAGACTTTAATTAAAGCATCATACTGAATTTGATTTTCTTTATTGGATTCAAGCAATTCAGTAAACACTGCCTTAGTATTGCGAGCATCTTCTAAAGCCGGTTTAATTATTTGCTGTGCTTCTTTTATTTTCTTTCTGGCTTTAAAAAGTTTGTAAGTTGCATTTTCATTTGCCGCTTCTTCAACTAACTTCTTTACGCGTGGCAATTTTTTAGTTGAAGCTTCTTTATAACTCTTACGCCAAGTATTTAATGTGGTTAGACTTTCGCCCGCCAAATCCATTTTATTCAGTCGTTTGATATCATCTTCAAGGTGCATCTCTTCGATTTCATTAAGAGCTGCATCGATTACCTCGACTTCTCGCAACTGCTTACGATTAATGAGCAACATTAAAGCAACGACTACAATAATAAGGATTACAACGGCGACAATAATAATAGTTTGAATTGATGACATTGTTTATCCTCCAAAACTACAATAATTATAACAAAACATAGCCTAAAGATGTGCAAAAGCTGATGTATTTCTTGATTTATTATTCTGAACTCTATATAATACTATTCGTGTAAAATATTTGCAGCAATAAGTGACAAGAACGTCAACATCTTGAAACGCTTAAGTGAACGAGTAACCCGCGCTGCATTGGGCGAAAATGTAAATCCAAGATGCACGAATGTTGAACTTATTTGTAATATTTTACTCCAGAAATTATTATTTTAAATTTTATGGAGGATTTTTATGTCAAGATATACAGGTCCAAGTTGGAAACGTTCAAGAAGATTAGGTATCTCACTTTCAGGTACTGGTAAGGAAATCGCACGTCGTAACTACGCTCCAGGTCAACACGGTCCTAACAGCCGTGGTCGTTTGTCAGAATATGGCCAACAATTACATGAAAAGCAAAAGTTACGTTGGATGTACGGTTTGAACGAACGTCAATTTAGAACTTTGTTCACTCGCGCTGGTAAGATCCGTGAAGGTGAACACGGTACCAACTTCATGATTTTGCTTGAACGTCGTTTGGACAGTATTGTTTACCGTCTCGGTTTAGCTACTACTAGAGAACAAGCTAGACAATTAGTTAACCACGGTCACATCACTGTTGATGGCAAGCGTGTTGACATTCCTTCATACGAAGTCAGCGTTGGTCAAACTGTTGGCTTGAAGGAAAAGTCAAAGAACTTACAACAAGTTAAGGATGCCTTAGACGCAGTTACTGCACGTCCATCATTCGTTTCATTTGACGACAACAAGATGGAAGGTACTCTTGTACGTTTACCAGAACGTGACGAAATGGAACCAGAAATTGATGAATCACTCGTTGTTGAATGGTACAACAAGTTACTTTAATTTTTACATCTTATTTTGTCAAAAACCTTTCCCAATATCGGGGAAGGTTTTTTTGTTACAATTAATAGTAATAAAGAAAGGATGATTTTATGAGTGATGATTTAAGTAAGCGCGTAGAACAAGCTGCGCAAGGAATAACCCCACAGACTAAACCGGATGAACGCCGGCGATATTTAGGTTCACTGCGTGAGCGTGTGTATGTACGCATGAATAATGCTGAAGTAAAAGATTCCAAACTCACTAGTCTTTTCTTACAACACATTGATGATTTTAAAGGCTACACTATTTTGATTAACGGCAATATTACTGATGATGGTTTTCTAGGTGATGTCGAGGCAGCCTGCAGCAAGAAAAATATTCCATTTACATTAGTTAACAATGAAACTGCAAAAACTGGACCCGAAGATTCTGCTGTTTTAGTAGTCTCCAAAAATGCTATTAATCGTCAAAGAATTAAAATTGGACAAGTCTATGCTCCTGAGTTGCCAAAAACTGAATTAGAAGCGCCTAAAAAGAAAGAAAGCTTTTGGCATAAACTTTTTCACGGAGAAAAATAATGAAACCATTAGCTTATCGTATGCGTCCACAGACTCTTGATCAAGTTGTCGGACAGCAACATCTAATTGGATCTGGTAAAATTATTCGCCGAATGGTTGAGGCTCGTCTTCTATCATCAATGATTCTTTATGGCCCTCCTGGCATTGGCAAGACCAGTATTGCGAGTGCTATCGCTGGTTCTACTAAATATGCTTTTCGAAAGTTGAACGCAGCTACTGACGGAAAGAAGCAATTACAGCAAGTAGCCGCAGAAGGGAAAATGAGTGGCACCGTCATTTTATTATTAGATGAAATTCACAGACTCGATAAGACAAAACAAGACTTTTTATTGCCTTTGCTTGAGTCAGGACAAGTCATTTTAATTGGGGCTACAACGGAGAATCCATATATTTCAATTTCCCCTGCTATTCGTTCACGTTGCCAAATTTTTGAGCTAAAGCCTTTATCTGCTCAAGATGCATCGAATGCTATTGACCGCGCTTTAACGGATAAAGAAAATGGCTTAGGCAATTATCATGTTGAGCTGACGGATGATGCACGTGCCCTTTTAATCGAAAAAGGCAATGGAGATTTGAGATCTACTTTAAATTCATTGGAACTTGCGGTTTTGTCTACCAAACAAGAATTAAAAGATAATCATCAAGATACAGACTCTATTGTAATTACTCAGCAAGAAATGGCTGATTCTATTCAAATGAAGGTGCAGAATTTTGATTCTTCTGGGGACGGACACTATGATTTGGTATCTGCTTTTCAAAAATCAATTCGCGGTTCAGATACAGACGCAGCATTGCATTACTTGGCAAGATTAATCGAGTCTGGCGACTTAATTTCAATTTGTCGGCGTCTCTCCGTCATTGCTTACGAAGATGTGGGACTAGCCAATCCTAGCGCTGCAGAACATGCTATATTAGCTATTCAAGCTGCTCAAACGCTGGGCTTTCCAGAGGCGCGTATTCCGCTCGCTAATGCCGTCATTGAGCTGACTCTTTCTCCTAAAAGCAATAGTGCTATTACTGCCATAGATCGAGCAATTGATGACGTTAAAAACAAAAATATTGGCTCTATTCCCGCTAATTTAAAGGATGCGCATTATGCTGGTGCTAAAAAGTTAGGTCATGGAGTTAATTATATTTACCCTCATGATTTTGAAAATGATTGGGTCGCCCAACAATACTTGCCAGACAATCTTCTGACTGCAAGTTACTTTACCCCGAAAGGAAATTCTAAAGTCGAAGAAAGGTATAAGCTAATTTATCAAAAATTAAAGAAGATGCAACGCGATAATTTGAGCAAACATCACAATAGATAGCGCATTCAATATTATTGACAAACCTAATCTGATTGCGTATTATAATAGGTGATCTGAGTTGATCGACAAGCTTAAATGTATAAAGTTGACCGATCAAACTAGAAGACGTGGGAGTTAGCAAATAACTACCGAATCGGAATACTGTCTTGTCACAGGATCCATATTCGCTGCGATGTTAGCTCAAATTTTGAACACTGCGGGTTCAACAAGCGTCATTATGCTTTGTTTAGTCAACTCGGATTTCTTTTGAATATTAGGAAAGGCGGTCTTAAATGGCCGTCTTTTTATGTAATGAGGTTAAAATAAATGATAATTAAAATTGTAATGATTGTTTTTATTCTACTCTTGCTTTTAACTGCTTGGTATATGTGGCACAGACGAAATGGCCATTTTTTAATCTATGACGTAGGCGGTAATCCTCACCTAACCAACATTTTAAAATGGACTTCTATTGCTTTGATCGCAGAGAGCGCAATCGGAATTATCATTTTATTTATGGATAATAAATATCTTAACTTGATCACACTATTCCTTGCCTCTCTAACCATTTTGACCTTTAGTCTTTTAATTACAGATTCCAAAAAATAAAAATATAAACCTTCTAATAATAGATGAAATTTTGGTAAAATAGATATCAGGAAGAGGTGTTTAGAAAATGCTTTCACAATATAAGAATATTCAAGTTTCCGTTGATGGTTCTAAAGAAGCCGATTTAGCTTTCAGCAAGGCAGTTTCTATTGCCAAGCGTAATCATGCTACATTAGAGATCTTACATGTCATCGATACTCGTTCTTTCCAAAATGTTTCAAGTTTTGACTCAGCAATGGTAGAACAAGTTTCTAAAGATGCTGAAAAGAGAATGAAGGATTACCAAGCACGTGCTAACAAGGCCGGTGTTACTGATTCTCATTATTCAATCGAATTTGGTTCACCTAAGACAATCATTGGTCATGATTTCCCTAAGAAACACAATATTGACTTAATCGTTGTTGGTGCAACTGGTTTAAACGCAGTAGAACGTTTATTAATTGGTAGTGTTACAGAATACGTAACTAGAACTGCTAAATGTGATGTTTTAGTATGTCGTGCTAAAGAAATTGCTAATGCGTTAGAAGGCTAATTTTTATATTATTAATCAAAAAAGGTATTTAAGTTTTTAAGCTTAAATACCTCTTTTATTTATATTCTAGAAATCACCAGCGGTGCTAAACATGTAGTCTCGACTATGGAATTTCATTGATAAAATCAAACCAATACCAATCATGTTCCCTACCAAGGCTGAACCACCTTGAGAAACAAATGGTAAGGGAATACCAGTCAATGGTAATAAATCAATGTTCATACCAATATTTTCAAATACGTGGAATAAAATCATCATAATAACACCCGTAGAAATGTATGAATAAAATGCATTTCTAGTATTAAATGAAATTTTAACCATTTGAATAATCAGGTATAAATAAATTAAAATCAAACTTACACAGCCTACAAAGCCAAAATTCTCTCCAATTACGGAGAAAACCATGTCAGACCCGCGAACTGGCACATATACGCTTGCTTTACCAAAGCCATTACCAAAAAGTTGTCCTGACCCAATTGCCTTCATACTTTGCCATAACTGGTAGGCACCTGATGATGTATCACCTGATGGATTAAGCCAAGACTTAATTCTTTCAAACTGATATGCTTGAAAGAAATGACTTAAAAACGCTTGCCCACCTGGCGTTACCACCATTAGAATAACTGCAATTGCTCCAATGATGACTATTCCATATAGGGGAACAATAATCTTCCACGATATACCAGAAACTAAAACTACACCACCAACAATTGCGATAAATACTAGCATAGTACCAAAGTCGTTCTGCAACTTTAATAAAATCGCTACGGGTGCAAGCCATGCAACTATTTTACCTAACAATAGCCAATCTGATTTAATGGTATGACCATATTTATCATTATGATCCTTAACTACGCGTGCCAACATCAAGATAAATGCTGGCTTCATTATTTCAGATGGCTGAAAAGTAACAGGTCCTAACTTGAACCAACTCTTTGCCCCAGTATCCGCTGCAACACTACGATTATAGAAGAACAAAACCGCTATTAACAAGAATATTCCTATTCCGAAAAATATTGGTGCTATCTTAAATAATTGCTCTGCATCAAACTGCATTACAATTACAACAATTACAATAGAAATCAAATACCATAATGCTTGCATAACTACAGCTTTAACAGGTGAACCAATGTGACTTGGATCTCCAAGTGCAGCTATATAGATACAATATAGACTGATTAATGCCAATAACGCCACAGGAATAATTATATTCCATGCTAATCGGTCAATTAGACTTGTTTTGTTTTCAACTTTTGCCATTAAATAATCACTACTTATATTTTATTTTTCATGCAATGTAAAGTATGAAAGTAAGTCATTAATACTGCTTTCTAGACTGTTAGCAAATAATACATTGCTACTCTTAGTCGTAGTAGCGCGATAACGACCTTCAACTTTTTCGATTAAACCAATGGACTTCTTGTTAGGAATAATAACTTCCCAAGTTGGTAAATTCTTACCCTTAAGTTCATTAACTTCAATATCAATATTTTCTAACTTTTTAGACATAAATCCTCCTACTTGCTATCCGGGTGAAACTTAGATGCTATAATTTCATCTTCGTATCTCTCAGGATGTGGATTTCGAAAAACAGTAAAATTATCAGGAACTGGGTCCACCCCACCGCGTATAAATGGGTTACATCTTAGTATACGACTAATTCCCATAATTAGCCCTAAAATTGGTCCATGTTTTTTCAAAGCATCAATCATATAACTAGAGCACGTAGGATAATACCTACAACTCGGTGGAAATAATGGCGAAATTAGAGTCTGATAAATACGTACGATAAAAATCAAAATCTTTCGCAAGTAATCTCCTCACTTAGTGTCGTTGATGTTTTTCAATATTCTTAAGCAAAGTACCAGTACCTAAGGCTACAGCTTCCAAAGGATGGTCGGCTGTTAAAACTGGGACCTGCAAGTAATATGATATCAACTTATCAATATTCTTCAATAATGCTCCACCACCAGTAAGCATGATACCACGATCAATGATATCAGCTGAAAGTTCTGGTGGCGTAGTTTCCAATACTTCTTTAGCTGCTGCAATGATTGACATAAGACCATCTTGCAAAGCATGCTGAATTTCAGGGGCAGTAACTGTAGTTTGTCTAGGTAAGCCATCAACTACATCACGACCACGAACCTTAATTTGTTGATCTTCATCAGGTTCAAATGCACTACCGATTTCAATCTTGATTTGTTCAGCAGTTCTTGAACCGATCAATAAATTATGTTTATTCTTAATATAGCTAATAACCGCTTGATTCATACGATCACCAGCGTAGCGAAGTGAACGTGAGGTAACAATTTCCCCCATGGACAAGACAGCAATATCAGTAGTACCACCACCGATATCAATAACCATATTACCTTGTGGTTTAAAAATATCAAGTCCTGCACCTACTGCAGCTACCTTAGGTTCAAAATCAAGGTAAACCTTACCGCCACCTGATTTTTCTGCTGCTTGAATAATAGCCTTTTGTTCAATCGAAGTAACTCCTGTAGGAGCACAGATTAAAATATTAGGCTTAGACATAAAACCTTTTACATTTAATTTTTCAATAAAGTATGACAGCATTTCCTCTGTAATATCGAAGTCCGCAATTACACCGTTCTTCAAGGGGCGAATTACGCGAATATTACCTGGGGTTCTTCCTACCATTTCATATGCCTCTGAGCCAACTGCTACTACTTTATTTGTATCAGTATTAACAGCGACTACAGATGGTTCATTTAAAACAATCCCTTTTCCAGAGACATTGATTAGTACATTAGCTGTTCCTAAATCAATTCCTATATCTCGTGCCACAATAACCCTCCATAATTATTCATCGTCCATTTTACCATAAATAAATAAGAGTTTCCTTTACTGTCCCTGTTTTAACACAATCTTTAAAACAAATTACCTAATTGCATCGAAGTATCGATAAATGTAATTACAAAATTACCAACTAAAAAGCCCAATGCAATAGCAAGAAATAAATATAATAATTGCGTTTCAAACACATGTCCTTTACGAATTATTTTTTCTAGCTGCACAGCCTTCATTGCCTGAAAAGATAATCCAATTGCAATCAAATAAATTATTATACTAATAATGGCATGAACGCCTAATTGAAACATATTCTTTTCCTTTATTAATAAAAAAGACGGATGCAAAATCTGCATTCGTCTTTTTATCTCTTTTAGTGACCTTTAGTGTTGTAAACACTAATTCTGTTCATTGCTCGTCTTAAAGCAACTTCAGCACGTTCAAGAGTACGCTCATCATGCTTTTCACGTGCTTCCTTCAAACGCTTCTCGGCTCTTTCCTTAGCGGCTTGAGCACGAGATACATCAATGTTTCTAGCACGTTCAGCACTATCCGCAATAATTGTAGCCACGTTATTAGAAAATTCAATATACCCACCACTAATAGCGATGTGATCAATTCTTGAATTCATTTCACGACTACGTTTAACCTTGACCTCACTAATTACTAATGGGGTAAGCAAGGGTACGTGATTATACATTATTGAACGTTCACCATCTATAGCACGTACATCAACGATGCTTCCACGATGTGAATAAACCATTCCATTAGGAGTTACAACATTTACTTTAAAAAGCTTTTCTGGATCTGCCATTGGACATCACCCTACTTTTCTAGTAATGCTTTAGCTTCTGGATCACTTGGAGTTACGCCCATTTCTTGTGCTTTCTTCAAAACATCTTCAATTGGACCAACACCACGGAACGAATCTTCTGGTAAGTCATCAAGATGACCATCTAAGATAAGCTTAAAGCCCTTAATGGTTTCCTTAATTGGAACATATGAACCTGGCACACCAGTAAACTGTTCAGCAACAAAGAAGTTTTGTGACAAGAAGAATTGAACTTTACGTGCACGTGCAACGATCAATTTTTCTTCATCAGATAATTCATCCATACCTAAAACAGAAATAATATCTTGCAATTCGTGGTAACGTTGCAAAACATGTTGAACACGAGTAGCAACTTCGTAGTGTTCTTGACCAACAACTTCAGGGTCAAGGGCACTTGAAGTTGATTCAAGTGGGTCAACGGCTGGATAAATACCTTGTTCAACCAAACTACGTTCCAAGTTAGTAGTAGCATCCAAGTGTGCGAATGTGGTTGATGGAGCTGGGTCGGTATAGTCATCAGCAGGAACATAAACGGCTTGAATTGAAGTAATTGAACCCTTCTTAGTAGAAGTAATTCTTTCCTGCAATTGTCCCATTTCAGTTGCCAAAGTTGGCTGGTAACCAACGGCACTTGGCATACGACCAAGCAAAGCTGAAACTTCTGAACCGGCCTGAGTAAACCGGAAAATGTTGTCGATAAAGAGCAAAACATCTTGACCTTCAACATCTCTAAAGTACTCGGCAAGAGTCAAACCAGTTAACGCAACACGCATTCTGGCACCAGGCGGCTCGTTCATCTGACCAAATACCATGGCAGTTTTACTTAAAACGCCTGAAGCTTTCATTTCGAAGTAAAGGTCGTTACCTTCACGAGTTCTTTCACCAACACCAGTAAATACGGAAATACCACCGTGTTCTTGAGCGATGTTGTGAATCAATTCCTGAATAATAGTGGTCTTACCAACACCGGCACCACCGAACAAACCAACTTTACCACCACGAACGTATGGTTCAAGCAAGTCGATAACCTTGATACCAGTTTCAAGAATTTCACGACTAGTAGTCAAATCTTCATACTTAGGTGCTTCCTTATGGATGCTTTCACGAGGGTGATCCTTTGAGAATTCTGGGCCACCATCAATTGGTTGACCTAAAACGTTGAATACACGACCTAAAGTATCTTCCCCAACAGGAACTGAGATTGGGCCACCAGTATCTTCAACTTTCATACCACGTCGAAGACCATCGGTAGATTCCATGGCAATCGTTCTTAAGACACCATCACCAAGCTCAACTGTAACTTCAAGAACAATACTTTCATTCTCGGATTTAATTACACGCAAGGCATTGTTAATATCAGGCAAATTCTTATCGATTGGGAATTTTACATCGACAACTGGGCCGATTACTTGAACGATTTCACCTTCACTCAAAACATCTACCTCCTTTTCTTTATTACTCTAAGGCATTTGCACCACTGATAATTTCAGTAATTTCAGTAGTAATTTGTGCCTGTCTAGCACGATTTAATTTCGTAGTTAAATTTGAAACTAAATCCTTAGCATTATCAGTTGCACTCTGCATAGCTGTCATTGAACTAGCATGCTCTGCAGTCTTTGCATCCAAAATAGCACCATAAATGGTTGAACGCGCATACTGTGGTAACAACTTCATTAACACTCTATTAGGATCTGGTTCAATATCATATTCTAATTCTTTATGTGCTTCAGCTTCTTTAACACCAATATCTAAATCGACAATTGGTAACATCTTTTCAACACGAAATGCAGATGATAATGAGTTTACATGGTGCGTATAACATACATAAAGTTGATCAAACACACCGTTCAAAAACATCTTGATTGCTGTTGAAACGATTGGCAAAACTTCATCAAAAGTTGGGACATCGGACACACCATTTTTCTCGTAAACAACATTAACGTTGTTCTTCTTGAAAAATTGGGCTCCAACTGAACCTACAGCCAAGACTTTAACTTCATGACCTTGTGCACGTTCATCTTCAAAGATTCCCATCATGTTCTTAATAACATTACTATTATAAGAACCTACCAAACCACGATCACCACTTACTACTAAAAAGCCAGTAGACTTAATATTCTTTCGTGGTTGAATCATATCAGCTGTAATACCTAAACCGAATACATCAGTGTAATCGATCTTGGCAATATTTCTCTTATCAATTGATACGTCTTGATCGCGCAAGCTATCTACCACCTGTGAACTAATCAAGCGAGAAATAGTCTTACGAACATGATCGTTATAAATGGTGTAACCTTTATCACGATCTTCGGTTTGGTTTAACTTTGATGCAGAAACCATTCGCATAGCTTCTGTGATTTTACCAGTTTGTTTAACTGAAGCAATTTTCTTCTTCAACTCAAGTAAAGATGCAGGCATATTCTACCTCCTATTTCTCACTTGGTGCAAAGCTCTCACTAAATTCCTCAATAGCTGCTGACAACTTCTTATCATCTGGCAATTTACCAGTTTCACGAATTATCTTGAGCAAGTCAGCATGGCTGCTGTCAAAGTTATCAAACAATTCATTTTGGAAGCGACTAATGTCTTCAACTGGAATAGAATCAAGATAGCCGTGAGTCAAAGCATAAAGAATCAAAACTTGTTTCTCAACTGGAATAGGATCATGAAGTGGTTGCTTCAATACTTCAACAGTTCTTTGACCTCTATTCAGCTTAGCTTGAGTGGCTTGATCAAGATCACTACCAAATTGAGCGAAACTTTCAAGTTCACGGAAAGCAGCAAGGTCAGTACGTAAAGTACCAGCAACTTTCTTCATAGCCTTAATCTGGGCGTTACCACCAACACGAGAAACTGAGTTACCAGCATCAATGGCTGGACGAGTACCAGCAAAGAACAAATCACTTTGTAAGAAAATCTGACCATCAGTAATAGAAATTACGTTGGTTGGAATATATGCAGAAATGTCTCCCGCTTCGGTTTGGATAATTGGCAATGCAGTCAAAGATCCACCGCCAAGCTTGTCACTCAACTTAGCACTACGTTCTAGCAAACGTGAGTGTAAGTAGAAGACGTCACCTGGGTAAGCTTCACGACCAGGCGGACGACGGAGAAGCAAGGAAAGTTCACGATAAGCGACGGCTTGTTTTGATAGGTCGTCAAATACGATTAATACATCCTTGCCATTGTACATAAATTCCTCACCCATAGCAGTACCAGCATATGGTGCAATGTAAAGCATTGGTGCTGGTTCACTTGGGCCCGCTTCAACAACAATGGTATAATCCATTGCTCCGAAACGCTTTAAAGTTTCTACTTGAGTTCTAACGGTTGATTCCTTTTGACCAATAGCAACATAAATACAAATTACATCTTGGTTCTTTTGGTTAAGAATTGTATCGATGGCTAAACTAGTCTTACCAGTTTTACGGTCACCAATAATCAATTCACGCTGTCCACGACCAATTGGAACTAAGGCATCGATAGCCTTAATACCAGTTTGAAGTGGTTGATTAACTGATTGACGGTCCATAACCCCTGGAGCCTTTTCTTCAATAGGACGCGTCTTATCAGCCTTAATTTCACCTAAACCGTCAACAGGTTGACCCAATGGGTTAACTACTCTACCGATTAAGGCGTCACCAACAGGAACTGACATAATTCGACCAGTTCTTTGAACACGGTCGCCTTCACGAATATCGTCAAATTTACCTAGGATAATGATACCAACATCACTAGCATCAAGGTTTTGAGCAATACCGTATGAACCGTTATCAAATTTTAACAACTCACCGGCTAATGCATTATTAAGTCCGTGAGCCCGGGCGATACCATCACCAACGTAAGTTACAACACCAACTTCGTTAATGTCGAGCTTGTCGTCGTAATGTTCAAGTTGCTGCTTGATCAAGGAGCTAATTTCTTCCGCTTTAATGCTCAATGGTTTCACCTCTTTTAATTTTCATCAATTATTTGCGCACGGATCTTCTTCAGCTTATTTTTAACTGATCCATCAATCACGCGATCCTTCACTTGAAGAATCACGCCGCCTAAAATACTTGGATCAACTTTATTCTCAAGACGCACAGCATTTAAGTTATATTTCTTAGCGAAACCATCACCTAAACGCTTAAGTTGATCATCATCCAACTTCACTGCTGTAGTTGCAGTACCAGATGCGATCTTGTTTTTATCATCATAAAGTACAACAAATTGATCAATAATATCGACCAAGTATGCAAAACGATCATATTCAAGCAGCAAATTTAAAAAGCCTTGTACTTCTTTTGAAAAATCTTTTTCAATAGCAGTTAAAAAATCTTTTTTATCCTTACTGTTTAAGATAGGATCACTTAAAACGTTGATGACTTGAGGAGTGGCAACTACTGCCTTTTTTAACTCCACCATTTCATCATAAACGCTATCAAGTACTTTATTATCTTGCGCATAGCCGAACAAAGCGGCACCGTAGCGTGCAGCTACTTCTTCTCTACTTAAAGCCATTAATCATCCAACCCCTTAATAAATTGGTCGACTAAATCTTTTTGGTCTTCAGCAGATAAATTCTTAGCAATTACCTTTTCAGCAATAGCTACAGAAATATCAGCAACTTGATCACGTGCAGAATTCAATGCATCTGATTTAGCCTTAGTGGCTTCTTCATTTGCCTTCTTACGAATTGCTGCAGCATCTTCATTCGCACTTGCTACGATTTCTTTGCCAGTTTTTTGCGCATTAGCTTTAGCGTCAGAGAGAATCTGTGTTGCTTCTTGTCTTGAGTTCTTCAAGGCAGCTTCACGCTCGTTAGCAAGCGTTTCAGCCTTTTTGCGATCACTTGCAGCTGAATCCAAGTCATTAATAACTTTTTGCCGCCGCTTTTCCATCATTTCTGATACTGGACCCCAAGCAAAGTGCTTGACCAATAACATCAATATGGCAAAACAAATTAAATACCAAAGTGCATTACCTAGGTAAATATGATGTGAGGCTGCAAATAATGTTTGAATAGTCATTTACTGCCCTTCTCTCTTTAATACTTAAATCCTTTAGTTTTAAAAATTTTATTAAAGGAAAAGAATCAAGAAGGCAACAACGATAGCCAAAATAGGAACGGCTTCGATCAAACCAACACCGATAAACATTGTTGCTCTTAAGTTACCTGCACTTTCAGGTTGACGAGCCATACCTTCAAGAGTTTTTGAAATAACTTTACCGTTACCCAATGAAGCAGCTAAAGCTGCCAAACCAGCTGCGATGGATGCAGCAAGGTATTTAAAAGCTTCTGACATAAATTTATACCTCCAAAATTTATTCTGTAGTAACTTTCTTACCAATGTAAACCATTGATAAAGTTACGAAAACATATGCCTGGATAGAGCCAATGAAGACAGAGAAACCTTGCCAAATCATGGCTAATGGAGCTGCTAGAATCAATGTAAATGGTCCACCAGCATGTGCTAGATCATTACCAATTAATGTAAGCAAAACTTCACCAGCATAAATGTTCCCATATAAACGTAATGATAAGGTTAAGAAATTGGTAAACTCTTCAATAATGTTAATTGGGAGCATAAAACCAACTGGCTGCGTATAATTCTTTAAATAGCCGCCAACACCAAATCTTTGTACGCCGAATGTGAACGATAGAAGCAAGGTCATCATTGCAAACGACATTGTCGCTACTGGATCAGCAGTTGGTGACTTGATAAAGACCCAATCATCAACTTTGACTTCCATAAACATACCCAATTGGTTCATAAACCAAATGAAAAGAAATAAAACAAGTGCATATAAAGATAGGTGTTTTTGCGCATCTACATCACTAACATTATCTTTGACGATACCGTTAGTAAAATCGAGTAAATATTCAAAAACATTTTGTCTTTTGTTAGGTTTCATTTCAACTTTTCTTGCAAGCCAAAGGCAGATAAGAAAAACTGCTAAAGCCATTAGCGTTGAACCGATGATCCCAGTAAGATCAAAATTCAAGCCCATGAATTTAAAAACAAATGATTTCTCCATTACTTCGTGACCTCCCTTCTCGTGTTGAATTAAACTCGAACACGTAAATCATCTTAACACCAAAAAATTCTTTTGTGTAACATGAAAGCGTATTCTAATAAATATTTTTACGAAAAAGGGTTTACTTAGTTCCGAATAATCGGTCACCAGCATCACCCAAACCTGGGAAGATGTAGCCGTTATCCATCAACTTTTCATCTTCAGCAGCTGCGTAAATATCAACATCTGGGTTAGCTTCTTGAACAGCCTTGATTCCTTCTGGAGCCGCTACTAAAACTGCTAACTTGATTTCTTTAACGCCGCGCTTCTTTAATGCAGCAATGGCATCATTTGCTGAACCACCAGTTGCAAGCATTGGATCAACAACTAAACATTCACGTTCAGCAATATCCTTTGGAGCCTTGAAGAAGTATTCATGTGGCTTCAAAGTTTTTTCATCACGATACATGCCGATGACCGCAATTTTAGCTGATGGTACCATATCAAGAACACCATTAAGCATCCCGATACCAGCACGTAAAATTGGCACAATTGTCAATTTCTTACCAGCAATTTCTTTTTGGACAGTTTTACCCATTGGTGTTTCAATTTCAACATCTTCAAGTGGTAAATCTCTCGTAATTTCATAGGTCATTAACCCACCAATTTCGCCAACAATTCTACGAAATTCATTTGAACCTGTGTCCTTACGACGAATGATAGTTAATTTGTGTTGAATCAATGGATGATCCAAAACTACAAACTTTCCCATATATGCCTCCTATAACAAATAATCTGATCATAAATATTTTAATCAAAAACGCAAAGGGTTTAAACCCCTTTGCGTTTATTTTTTATTTATTAAAATGATGTCCACCAGCAGCTTTGTTCAAACGATTCATGTAAGCCAAACTTTCTTCGCCTTCATCAAAACCTTGAACATAAATTGTGGCGATGTCGTCTTTATCGTCAAAATAACGTAATCCGCCAAATAAATTATGATCAGCATCAACTAAGTTCTTACCTAAATTAAACTTGTTTTCATCTGGCAAATCAATTTGATCCAAAACTGAACCCAGTGCGGCAACACCCGTTTTATCATTAAAGTCAATTTGACTAAAGTCAGCGGGATCATCTACTACGATCACTGGTTCACTTGGAGCATAGTGGCGATACTTCATACCTGGAGCCTTCGGCACATCTTTATCTGCAACCTTACCAGTATTAATTAAAACTTTTTCGCCTAAAACTTCACTAAGTTCTTCTGGCGTAATCTCACCTGGACGAAGAACAATTGGAGTTTTGACTGATAAATCAATAATAGTTGATTCAAGACCCACGCGAGTTGGACCACCATCAATAATACCTGCAATCTTACCTTTCAAATCGTGGTAAACATGCTCAGCTGTTGTTGGACTTGGCTTAGTTGAGGTATTAGCAGATGGGCCTACGATTGGATAACCCAATTTTGCAATCAAATCATGAGTTAACTGATCGTCAGGACAACGAAATGCAACTGTATCAAGACCACCTGTAACAGCATCTGGAAGCGTACCAGGCTTGACAAACAAAAGCAAAGTCAATGGACCTGGCCAAAAATGCTTGATTAATTTCTTAGCTCTTTCAGGCACTTCCTTTGCATAACGCTCCATCATTTTTTCATCAGAAACCGTAACGATCAATGGATTATCACTAGGGCGACCTTTTGCGGCATAAACGCCCTTGACAGACTTTTCTTTAGTTGCAATAGCGCCTAAACCATAAACTGTTTCAGTAGGAAATGCTACAAGCTCCCCTTCAGCTAATAATTTAACAGCTTCATCAAGTTGATCTTTTTTAAAAATTTTGGTTTCCATAATTTTTATTTTTGCCACCTTCCATGAATCATGCGTGGCTTGCCGGCCATGTCTTTTCTAAATTCAATATCAAAATCAGGCAATTCTTTAGCAAATAATTCTTTTAATTGATCTTCTTCACTGAAACCAAATTCCAAGAAAAATTCACCATGACTATTTAAATGATCACGAACCTGTTTAGCAAATTTTTTATAAAAATCTAAACCGTCACTACCTGCAAAAAGAGCCTCTTTAGGTTCATTCTGCAGGACATTATCATCCATCTCTTTTTTCTCAGTTGTCTTAATATATGGCGGGTTAGAAATAATCTTGTCGAACTTCTCTAATCCAATTAAGACATTCGCTTTGCGCGTTACTACATCCAAGTCATAAGTCAAGAAATTCTCTTCACTAGTTCTTAATGCAGAATCAGTAATATCACTAGCATAAAGGGTCAAATCTTTAATTTCCTTTTTCTCTGCCTCTTTAGCAAGAGCAACAGTGATGCATCCCGAACCAGTACCAAGATCAAGCACCTTATCGCCGCTCTTTAACGACTTAAGTGCCCATTCAACTAGTTCTTCGGTTTCAAAACGAGGAATCAAAACTCCTCGCTGTACCATGATCTTATATCCCAAAAACCAGGCGTAACCCAAAATATACTGCGGAGAAACACCCTTAGCTAGCTTTTTAATGTCTTTATTAGCTTGTTTTAACTGGGCATCAGATAAGACCATATCTTGTTTTAACTCAAATTCGCTTGGAGTCAAATTAAGACGTTCCGCTAAAACATAATCTATATCTTCAGGGCGAGCATTTTCAGCAGTTTCGCCTGCCTTAATTCTAATTTCCTTTAAAGTTTTAGGCATTTTGATCAGCCAACTCCTCTAATTGCTTAGTTTGGTTATAAAGAATCAATGCATCAATAATTTCGTCAAGCTCACCGTTCATTACTCGATCAAGCTTGTTAATAGTTAAACCAATACGGTGATCAGTTACACGGTTTTGAGGATAGTTGTAGGTTCTAATTCTTTCTGAACGATCCCCTGTACCAACAGCGCTCTTACGCTTGGCATCATATTGAGCTTGATTTTGACTTTCGTAATAATCGTAAACACGAGATTTCAAAATTTGCATAGCTTTTTCACGGTTTTGTTGTTGACTACGTTGATCCTGCATAGCAACTACGATACCCGTTGGTAAGTGAGTCATACGTACGGCACTAGAAGTCTTGTTAATGTGCTGACCACCGGCACCACTTGAACGGTAAACATCGACACGAATATCTTTAGGATCAATATCAATATCAACTTGCTCATATTCTGGCATAACGGCAACAGTAGCAGTTGAGGTATGAACACGACCTTGGGATTCAGTTACTGGGATACGTTGAACACGGTGAGCACCATTTTCATATTTCAATTTTGAATAAACCTTGTCCCCAGTAATCATAATGGCAACACGCTTATAACCACCAACTTCTGTTGGGTCTGAATCAATCATCGAAACCTTCCAGTTTTGACGTTCAGCGTATTTTTCATACATTCTAAGCAAATCGCCAGCAAAAAGTGAAGCTTCATCACCACCAGCGGCACCACGAATTTCCATGATGATGTCTTTGTCATCATTAGGGTCCTTTGGCAACATCAAGATTTTAATTTGATCTTCGAGTTCTGGAATTTCCTTTTCAATTTCAGCGTTTTCTTCTTTAGCCATTTCGATCAAATCAGAATCTGTTTCACTGGCAATAATTTCTTTATTGTCAGCAATTTCTTGCTTATCCTTTTTGTATTTCTTGTACTTTTGTACAACTTCACGCAAATCGGCTTCTTCTTTAGAAATTTCCATGTAACGCTTAGTATCATTAATAACTTCAGGGTCTGCCATCATTTCTTGAAGTTCTTCATAATGAGCTACTAAGCCCTCTAATTGAGCCATTACTTTATCCATAAATTAAAAGTCCTCTCTATCTCTGAATACCTGGGTGAAAATAATGATAGCGACAAACTGGATAGTAACTCTCATCGCCACCAATTTGTACCTGCTCACCTTCATATACAGGTTTGCCATTATTAACTCTTAAATTCATTATTGCTTTATGACCACAATAATGACAAATAGTTTTCATCTCTTCTATTTTATCAGCAAAAATCAATAAATTTTCACTGCCTTCAAATAAATGATTCTGAAAATCATTTTTTAAGCCAAACGCCATTACTGGGATATTAAATTCATCTACAATTTTGGCACATTCCAAAACATGATGTCTTTTCAAAAACTGTGCTTCATCAATTAAAACACAAGCCAATTTTCCTTTTCCATCAGCTAGATCATGGCTATTCATCTTTTCGATGTATGTAAATAAATTCATATCTTCAGTAATTGGAATTGCCTTTCGATGTAAGCCAATCCTAGAAGCAACCGTACCAACACCACTACGATTATCAAGTCCGCTCGTCATTAAAGCAATTTTTCGTCCTTGTGCCTCATAATTGTGAGCCACCTTTAAAATTTCTATTGTTTTACCACTACTCATTGCACCATAACGAAAAAATAATTGCGACATTCCGGGCCCTCCCTTTTACTTAAAAAGTATTCGCCTAACATAGTATAGAGGAAAAAATAAATTTGTGTAGCTAAATGAACAGTAAAACCTCGTTTTCATTCCTGCTCTATGCTAAACTAAAACATAGTTTTAAAGTGAGGGATTATAACATGAGTTTTAAATCAGGAATCGCCAAAGTTGCGGGAAAGTCTAGTTACTGGTTTTTACATAACGTTTTAAAAGGTGGTACTAGTTTTCCTGGCAAGTTTGCTATGAAAATTGATCCAAACGTTCTTAATTCTCTAGCCAAAGGCTACGAAACCGTAATCGTTACTGGTACTAATGGGAAAACCATGACTACTGCATTAATAGTTGAAGCCTTAAAGAAAAAATACGGTGATGTTTTAACTAACCCATCAGGTTCAAACATGCAGCAAGGAATTGTAACGGCTTTTTTGGCTCACAAACATAAACATGTTAAGCGAAAGATTGCGGTGCTAGAAGTTGATGAAGCTAACGTAAAAATGGTAACTAAGTTGCTTCATCCTAGCGTATTTGTTTTAACAAATATTTTCCGTGATCAGATGGATCGATACGGTGAGATTTATACGACCTACGACAAAATCGTTGATGGTATCAAATTAGCACCTGATGCGACCATTATTGCTAACGGCGATGCAAGCATCTTTTCATCAGTTGAGCTCCCTAATAAGAAAATTTTCTACGGTTTCAAATTACCTGATGATAAACCAGAAAACGATCTTAAGGCCCCTGTTAATACTGATGGTGTGCTCTGCCCTAAATGTGATCATATTTTGCATTACCATAGCAGAATTTACGCAAACTTAGGTGACTTCTTCTGCCCTAATTGTGGCTACGACCGTCCTGACTTGACTTTTACAGTCAATAACATTCTTGAACAAACGCCTAATAGTTTGAAATTCCAAATGGGCAACAAGGATTACTCTATTAACATCGGTGGTACTTACAACATTTATAATGCTTTGGCTGCTTACTCAGTAGCACGTCATTTTGGCTTAACTGAAGCTGAAGTTGCTCAAGCATTTGCAGAAAACAAGCGTATTTTTGGCCGTCAAGAATTAATTCATTACGGTAATAAAGATATTGATTTAATCTTGGTCAAAAATCCTGTTGGACTTGATGAAGTGTTACACATGCTCAACACCGAAAAGGATGATTATTCTTTAGTTGCACTGCTTAACGCTAACCACGCAGATGGTATTGATACATCATGGATTTGGGATGCTGATTTTGAAGGATTAAATAAAGACAAGATTAAGAAAGTTCTGGTTGGTGGACAACGTTGGCATGACATGGGCTTCAGATTAGAAATTGCTGGCTTTGATCCAGGTACAATGAGCACCAATCCAGATTATGATAGTTTAATCGAAGAAATTAAAAAATTACCAACTAAGAAGGTTTATATTCTTTCTACTTATACTGCTATGCTTGCCCTTAGAAAGAAAATGGCCGAAAAGAAAATTATTAAAGCTGGTATGTAACGATAAAGATTCACGCAAAGTGAATCTTTTTATTTTAGAGAAAAATAAAAAGGTCTAAGCTGAAATAGCCAATGTCATTAAGTTAAGACATTGACAATTAATATTAGACTTTTAAAGCACTGAT
>NZ_PCYT01000159.1:0-888 GCF_002553735.1 Lactobacillus sp. UMNPBX17 | reverse complement strand
ATTTTTTATGCTTACGACCG
Organism: Lactobacillus sp. UMNPBX17; assembly: GCF_002553735.1. Classification (NCBI taxonomy): domain Bacteria; kingdom Bacillati; phylum Bacillota; class Bacilli; order Lactobacillales; family Lactobacillaceae; genus Lactobacillus; species Lactobacillus sp. UMNPBX17. The sequence continues at coordinate 868 of NZ_PCYT01000159.1, read as the reverse complement.
ATTATTTAAATTTTATACCGAATAATTTAAAAATACGGTTTTCTCAGGCAATATCTCATATAATTCAAAATAAAAGGAGAAAAAGATGAAATTTAAGCTTTTAATAGAACCTAAAAAAGAAGAATTAGTTCAAGCACAGGTACATCAAGAAAATGAATTTACAAATAAGTTAAAGTTATTTGTATTAACCAATGGTAATTCTAATCAAATTGCCGCACATGATGACAAAGATTTAATTGCTTTATCTTTGAATCAAATCGTTTTGATTACGATTATCGACAATAAGATTTGGGCTATTTGCAGCGATAATAAGAAATACCAAATACGAAAACGAATTTATCAGCTAGCAGGTGAGTTACCTAACAACTTTTGGAGAATTAATAAATCAAGTATAGTGAATCGCTATCAAATCAAACGTTTTAAGGGAACTAAATCAGTTGGTGTAAACGTAATTATGAAAAACGGATTAACAGATTATGTTTCAAGAAGATGTTTTTCAAAAATTAGAAAGGAGTTGGATTAACATGAAACGGTTCGTTAAAGATTTTATTTCACGAGGATTAATCGCTGCAGGTTTTGGCCCGCTTATTTTAGTAATAATTTATTATGGTCTTCAATTAACAGAAAATGTAACCAGTCGACCAATGACAGAAGTAAACATCAATATTCTATCGATCCTTTTCATGGCTTTCGTTGCTGGCGGAATTGGAGCCGTTTTTAAAGTTGAAAAAATTCCTCTAGGTATCGCAACGTTAATTGATGCAATTGTAATTTATCTAGATTACCTTTTCTTCTATTTAGTAAATGGCTGGATTCTTGTTAAGGCAACACCCTTATTTATCTTTACTATTATCTATATTATTGGATA
>NZ_PCYT01000158.1:0-905 GCF_002553735.1 Lactobacillus sp. UMNPBX17 | reverse complement strand
CTAGTTTCATGCACGCAAATTTTGGCTTTAACACAAACTAATTAAAAATAAAATTTACAATTTACATTGACTTATCACCACATGACTCATAGATTAGATATTTATATTTTACAGGATAAGCGAACATATGTCTCTATTTTTTAATAAAAAAGCTGACTGCTAGGTCAGCTTGGCCCTATCCATCCCCGCATTAAAATACGGGGATTTTCGGGCGTTTTTCATTAAAATATTTTTCATAATATTTAGTTATTAAGAAATTAATTGTAGAATTTGATGCTTGCTTTAAAGTTGCGGGATTTTTACGGTAATTGTTTAAATCATCTGTAGAAATACCCGTTTCTTTACTTAACTGTGATATTTTAATATTATCATCTGTTACTACTCGTTTAGCCTTTTCTACATCTGTTAAAAGGTGTGGCATAACCATATGAGGAGGTATTTGACGCTTATTCAACTCATTAATTATGTTCATAGCAGCTCGCTGCATTTGTTCGATTGCGGCATCTCGATCAAGATTACTATTCTTGATATGTCCCACGACAAAGGTATGATCCGACACCTCATACTTTTTAGTAACAGGATTAAAAAAATCACCTATTACATTATTTACTACAACTTCTTTTGTACTTGCATGATCATAATTAAAAGGTATATTTTCCAACTTACCTGTGACAGAAGAAAATGGTAAGTTATCTATCGTAAAAACTTGAACGTAAACATCGTATTCCACCTTATTATCCATATCAGAAAAATGCTTATCATACATTCTTACTTCACGATCTTGAATAAAATCTTCAAAAATAATCTGCTCTTTCATTAACAACTTTCCCTATTTCCAATATAATATTTTGGCGGATTGTAAAATCAAATTGAACACTTCGTTCAAATATTAAAAAAAGTCCATT
>NZ_PCYT01000157.1:0-966 GCF_002553735.1 Lactobacillus sp. UMNPBX17 | reverse complement strand
ATACGCGTGGTGCTAGTTAAATCGTTCTAGGCAATATGCCATGTTGTAAGCTAATATGGCGACTTCAAGCCGTTCTTGAAATCCGGTTAAACTTCTAGCTCGATTATTCTCGGCATTATAGTATGTTAACAATGAAAAATCACTCTCTATTGTTCTTCTAAGTGCCATCAAATAATGGTTATTATGCTTTTTAGCGTTCTTCATATTCTTTCGATAAGGTGTCCAAAGTATATAGCCCATCTTTTTAAGTTGGTGATGTAGATCTTTGCCTACATAGCCTTCGTCACCCAGAAGATAACGATTTTTAGGCTGAGCATTGACAAGCAATTCTATTGTTTCTCTGGCATCATTAACTGAAGCTTTAGTAATTGCATAATCAAGTAAATACCCATCATCACTAACAATCGCGTGAACTTTAAATCCATAATAGAATGTCTTTTTGGTCGCTTTATAACCTATATTGGCATAATCACTAAAGATCTTGGCTTGACAATTACGAACGGGCCGACAGACCGGAACAGGAAAGCTATCAATGATTAAAATATCACCTGACAAATCTACTTCTTCATTTAAGACATGACGAATTCGGTAGATTAATGGTAAAAGCATTCGAGTTCTGCGATTAAAGCGAGAGTGAGATAAATTAACTAAATGCTCACAAAATCTTCTTTGAGATTCAATTCCTAGAGAAGCCTGCCAAATAAGCATAGCTAAAATAGAGCTATCAGATACTTTGCACTGAGCAATATTTCGCCGATGCTTGATTTCATCAGAAGCGTAAAGCTTATACCAAGTTCGACAAATTATGTTCAAACGGCTAAAACTAACTTGTAAATGATGAGAAAAACGCTTAAGCTTAGGATAGTTCAATCTAGTCAGACTCTTTTCTATGATTATGTTTACAAGTCGAGTCTAACAAGATTGGACTTTTTTAGTAACTAAAACGATTTAACTAGCACCACGCGT
>NZ_PCYT01000156.1:0-1011 GCF_002553735.1 Lactobacillus sp. UMNPBX17 | reverse complement strand
CTCTTGCCCTTAGGGAAGAATTGACGCAAAAGACCATTGCAGTTCTCATTGGTGCCCCTTTCCCATGGAGAATATGGGTGAGCAAAGTAAATCTGGCAGCCCTTGATCTTGGTCATATCCGCAAACTCAGAGCCATTGTCAAACGTGATTGATTTAAACCAGGCAGGATGTCTGTCAATCTCCTTTTGAAGCAGCCTTTGGCATGTGCTTGCCCGATAGTCAGGAATCTTGATAACTACTTCAAAGCGTGTGGTTCTTTCAGTCAAAGTCATTAAAGCAGGCTGATTCTTGCGTCTGACGCCTTTAACCAGATCTCCTTCCCAGTGCAGCGGAGCTTTTCTGTCTTCAACCTCCTTAGGACGCTGTTCAATGGAATTGCCAAGATGCTTCTTGTGCAAAGCGTGACCGCCATGGCTGTGATGACGCTTGTTCCTGCGTCTTTTGAGCTTCATAGGCAGATCAATATTGCTTATGTCCAGCAAGCCCTGATCAATATAGCGATAGACGGTTGGTGTGCTGGGACAAGGGTAGCCTGGCATAGTCCTTTTGAATTCACCAACGAACTCATCGATGCTGGTGGCATCAAATTTAGCTTTAAAGCGTCTGGAGAGCATTCTCAAAAAGACAGCATAATGCTTCAATGGATTGCGCTGATAGCAGTTTTGGCGACGCTTCTCATAATAAATCTGTGCAGTATCAGCGTAATAGTGCTCATATAACAAATAGCTGCTGTCTCTTTGCAGGACGCTTCCGCGTTTGATTTCGCGACTGATTGTCGATTTATGACAGCCAACTTCTTGAGCGATAACAGTACGGGAAGTTATGCCGGAATCCAGCATTGCTTGAATTTGTCCACGTTGTACGCTGGTTAATTGATGATAGTGCTTAGAAATGCTAGAATTTGAATTGGTCATGAAGATCTTCCTTTCTTGATTTTTCGTCACTTCAAGTTTAGGTCTTCATGGCCTTTTTGTTTAACACTTAGTGTTGCACTTCAATTTTAAATCCGGG